>NZ_JBEZUT010000143.1:0-21201 GCF_040636595.1 Kitasatospora sp. NPDC036755 | reverse complement strand
CAGCGGGTTGCCGAAGACGCCGGCCCACTCCAGGACGGCCGCCTGCGGGTCCTCCTCCGGCGCCTTGGCGAGGCGGGCGCGGAACACCGGGTCGGCGCTCTGGGCCACCCGGCGCCGCCGCGCCGCGCACGCCCGCCGCCACTGATCACACCGGCCGCCGCCGGTCGCGTCCGCCGCCACCGGCCGGGTCGGTGCCGTCACTGACCGGGCCGGTGCCGCCACCGACGGCACGCGGAACGGCGGGAGTGCCGCCTCCGGCACTCCCGCACCGTGACGGTGCCAATGCGGACGGTTGGTTCACATGCGCGTTACACGAGAGGAACAACCGGGAAACGGCGGCTTGCAACGCTACGCGGGCACCCACCACCCAGCAATGCGAGGGACACGACGTGGCAATCAAGGCCGAGTACATCTGGATCGACGGCACCAAGCCGACCGCGAAGCTCCGTTCCAAGACTCGCGTCCTGCCCAACGCCGACAAGATCCCGACCTGGGGCTTCGACGGTTCCTCGACCAGCCAGGCCGAGGGCCACGCCTCGGACCGCGTGCTGAACCCGGTGCGGGTGACGCCGGACCCGATCCGCGGCGGCGACCACATCCTGGTCCTCTGCGAGGTCCTGGAGACGGACGGCACCCCGCACGTCTCCAACACCCGCGCCCTGCTGCGTGAGGTCGCCGAGAAGTACGCCGCGCAGGAGTCGATCTTCGGCATCGAGCAGGAGTACACCTTCTTCAAGGGCTCCCGCCCGCTCGGCTTCCCGGAGGGCGGCTTCCCGGCCCCGCAGGGCGGCTACTACTGCGGCGTCGGCGCCGAGGAGGTCTTCGGCCGTGAGATCGTCGAGCTGCACCTGGACCGCTGCATCGACGCCGGCCTGGCCATCTGCGGCATCAACGCCGAGGTCATGCCTGGCCAGTGGGAGTTCCAGATCGGCCCCGTCGACGCGCTGACCGTCTCGGACGACATGTGGATCGCCCGCTACCTGCTCTACCGCACCGCCGAGGAGTTCGGCATCGACGCCACCCTCGACGCCAAGCCGGCTCGGGGTGACTGGAACGGCGCGGGTGCCCACACCAACTTCTCCACCAAGGCGATGCGCGAGGGCTACGACGCCATCATCACCGCCTGCGAGTCGCTCGGCTCCTCGCAGGAGAAGGTGCTGGAGCACGTCAACCAGTACGGCCACGACATCCAGTCCCGCCTGACCGGCAAGCACGAGACCGCCCCGTGGAACGTCTACAGCTACGGCGTCTCCGACCGCGGCGCCTCCGTGCGCATCCCGTGGCAGGTCGAGGTGGACAAGAAGGGCTACATCGAGGACCGTCGCCCGAACGCCAACGTCGACCCGTACGTCGTCACCCGGCTCCTGATCAACACCTGCTGCGAGGCCCTGGAGAAGGCCGGCCAGGTCTGATCCACCGCGCCTCCCGAGCATCCCGCCGGGCCTCCCCTCCATGCGGGGGAGGCCCGGCGGTCGTGTGTCCGGCACCCGGAGATCCGGCCTTCGGTGGTTGAACTCGACTGCCCGGGGCCGCCGTTGCTACCGGTGAGGGCCGGCCGGAACGGCCGCGGGGTGCGTCCCCGCCGGCCGGTCGGATTCCGGGGTCCGTACCGTTCACTCAGGAGCGCGCATGAAGAAGTTCAAGGTGGCCCTCGTGTCCGCCGCCGTCCTCGCGGGCATCGGACTGACCGTGGCCCCCGCCTCGGCAGCCACCAAGCCGGGCAAGCCGATCACGGTGCCGGGCGTGCCGGTGACCCCGGGCGTGCCGGTCAAGCCGGGCAAGCCGATCACGGTGCCGGGTGTGCCCGTGACCCCGGGCGTGCCGATCACCCCGGGCGTGCCCGCGAAGCCGGGCAAGCCCGGCAAGCCGGGGGCGGTCCAGAGTCTCGCCGTCGAGTCGGCCGACTCCGGGAGCGGCCCGATCTCCTCGGGCGTCACGACCTGCGGCGACCAGCTGTTCGGTGGCACGTTCTACTGCGGCGGCCCCTACGGCAGCGGTTCGACCTTCTTCACCTCCCGGGACGGCACCCGGCTGATCCTGGTGGTCGGCACCAACCACGCGGTGTACACGCGGTCGACGATCGCCAACTCCACCAAGCTGACCGCCTGGACGTCCCTCGGCGGCAACATGGCCGGCAAGGTCGAGATCACCGCGCAGACCGTGGGCGGCGCCTTCCGTATCGACGTGCCCGGCGCCGACGGCCGGACCTGGTCCCGGGCCCGGGACACCAACGGCAGCTGGACCGCCTGGACGGCGCGGTAGGCGCCCGGGGCCCGGGGCGGACGGGGCGTCCCGGACGGTCCGGAGCGGTCGCGGACCGGCCCGGGGCCGCTCCGGACCGCCCCGGGGCCGGAGGGCGTCCCGTCGCACCAGGACCGGCGATCTCGCGTGAACTCGCTGGGGTGGAGCCCCCGTTGCTACCGGTGAAGGCCCGCCGGACGGGCCCGGTCCCGACCACTCAGGAGCAGAAGTGAACAAGATCAAGGGGGCCGTCGCGGCCGCCGCCGTCCTCGCCGGCATCGGCCTCACCGCGGCTCCCGCCTCGGCCGCCGTCAGCAGCCCCGCGCACTGCGGCAGCACGATCTTCGGTGGCGACTTTCTGTGCGGCGGTGACTACGGCGTTGGCGGTCAGACGTTCCACACCTTCCGGGACGGCACCCAGCAGGTCTTCGTGGTCGGCACCGACCACGCCATGTGGACGCGCTGGACGATCGGCAACACCAACCAGCTGAGCGCCTGGACCAGGATGGGCGGCAACCTGGTCAGCCGGATCACCATCGTCAGCTCCAGCGTGAACGGTGCCCTCACCCTCACCGCGCGCGGCGCCGACGGCTTCCAGCAGTACATCGACCGGAACTCGGGCGGCGGCTGGAGCGGCTGGTACACCCCGGCGGTGCACGCCGGCTGACCGGTGCTCCGGCGGCCCGGCCGGGGTGAGGTGCCGAGCGGGCCTTGGGCGGGGTGGGCCTTGGGCGGGGCGGGCCTTGGGCGGGTCTTGATCGGGGCGGGGCGGCGGCGGAGAATCGGGCCATGACCACTCCGGGCCGGACCCTCCTCGTGCGCCGACTGCACGTGGACCTGGGGCGGGTGTGGGCGGCCGGCTGTCGCCGTCGGCGGATTCCGTCGACCGACCGCAGACAGCACCGGCCCCAGGAGTGTGTCCGTCCATGGCTCTCACCTTCCACTGGTTCCTCCCCACCAACGGCGACAGCCGGCTGATCGTCGGCGGCGGGCACGGCTCCACGCCCGGCACGGCCGGCTCGGACCGGCCGCCGAGCATCGGCTACCTCGGCCAGATCGCCCGCAGCGCCGAGCAGTTGGGCTTCGAGGGGGCGCTGACACCGACCGGGGCCTGGTGCGAGGACGCCTGGCTGACCACCGCGATGCTCAGCCAGGTGACCGAGCGGCTGAAGTACCTGGTGGCGTTCCGGCCCGGGCAGATCAGCCCCACGCTGGCCGCGCAGATGGCCGCGACCTACCAGCGGCAGTCCGGCGGGCGGCTGCTGCTCAACGTGGTGACCGGCGGGGAGTCCGCCGAACAGCGCGCCTACGGGGACTTCCTGGACAAGGACGCCCGGTACGCGCGGACCGGGGAGTTCCTGGACATCACCCGGCGGCTCTGGGCGGGGGAGACGGTCGACCACCACGGTCCGCACCTCAGGGTCGAGGGGGCGCGGCTCAACCGGCTGCCGGACCCGGTGCCGTCGGTGTACTTCGGCGGCTCCTCCCCGGCCGCCGGCGAGGTCGCCGCCCGGTACGCGGACGTCTACCTGACCTGGGGCGAACCGCCCGCCCAGGTCGGGGAGAAGATCCGCTGGATCCGCGACCTGGCCGCCGCCCTGGGCCGGACCGTCCGGTTCGGCATCCGGCTGCACGTGATCACCCGGGACACCGCCGCGCAGGCCTGGGCGGAGACCGAACGGCTGCTCGCCGCGATGGACCCGCGCCGGGTGCGGGAGACCCAGCGGGCGCTCGCCGAGAGCGAGTCGGAGGGGCAGCGGCGGATGCTCGCGCTGCACGGCGGCTCGGCCCGGCGGCTGGAGGTGCACCCCGGTCTGTGGGCCGGGATCGGGCTGCTGCGCGGCGGCGCCGGGACGGCACTGGTGGGCAGCCACCGGGAGGTCGCGGACCTGATCTGCGAGTACCACGGGCTGGGCATCGACGAGTTCGTGCTGAGCGGGATGCCGCACCTGGAGGAGGCGTACTGGTTCGGCGAGGGCGTGCTGCCGCTGCTCGCGGCCCGCAACCTCTGGGAGCGCCCGTGAGGCCCGAGACCGGAGGCTCGATCGTGACCCGCAATCCGCTGGTCAAGCGCCGTCGGCCGGACCGAGAATTCATGGCATGACCCAGCAGCCCCTGCTCCTCCTCGACGTGGACGGACCGCTCAATCCCTTCGCCGCGCCGAAGCGGAGGCCCGAGGGCTACGCCACCCACCGGCTGCGCCCCGACTGGTGGGTGGCGAAGCAGAAGCACCTGGCGGCGGTCCGGGCCCGGGAGGCGACGCGTGCCAGGCACGCCAAGCCTCCCGCCGTCCGGGTCAAGCCGCTGCGGGTCTGGCTGAACCCGTCGCACGGCGAGGAACTGCTGGCGCTGCCGTACGAACTGGTGTGGGCCACCGGGTGGATGGGCGAGGCGAACACCCACATAGGCCCGCGGGTCGGCCTGCCGGAACTCCCGTACATCCGCTGGTCCGACCTGTTCGGAGGGGACCCGGACGGGCTGCACTGGAAGACCAGGGACGTGGTGGCCTGGGCCGCCGGGCGCCCGTTCGTCTGGGTGGACGACGAGCTCGGCCCGCGGGACGAGGAGTGGATCGCCGCCCACCACCCCGGACCGGCCCTCGCCCTGCACGTCAACCCCCGGATCGGTTTGCTGGCCGACGACTTCGCGACGCTGCGGGAGTGGGCGGCGGCCGCGTGACGGGCGGGGGAGCGGACCGGGGGCGGACGGTCGGCACCGTCGAACGGCTGTGGCGCTACCCGGTGAAGGGGCTGCTCGGCGAGGAGCTGGACCGGGCCGAGGTGACCGGCCGGGGCCTGGCCGGCGACCGCGAACGGGCGCTGCTCGACCTGGCCACCGGCCGGGTGGCCAGCGCCAAGCTGCCCCGGCTGTGGGCCGGGCTGCTCGGGTACACGGCCAGGACCACGGCGGACGGCGGCGTGGCGGTCACCGGCCCGGACGGCCGCGGCGCCGACGAGCGGGAGCTGTCCGCGGCGCTCGGCCGCGAGGTCGCGCTGATCGGTGAGCGCCCGCCCGGCGCGGCCGTCGAGCGGGCCGTGCCGGAGGAGGTGCTGGCCCGCGGTATCGCCGCCGAAACCGCCTTCACCGTCAACGAGTTGGGCCGAGCCGCACCGGACGGCGGCTTCTTCGACTTCGCGCCGCTGCATCTGGTCACCACCTCGACGCTGCGGGCCGTCGGGAGCGAGGCCGAGCGCTACCGGCCCAACCTGGTGGTCCGCACCGAGGGCGAGGGGTACGTCGAGAACGCCTGGGTGGGGCGGGAGTTGACGGTCGGCCCGGGGCTGCGCCTGCGGATCCTCGCGCCGACCCCGCGCTGCGCCGTCCCCACGCTGCGGCACGGGCCGCTGCCCCGGCGCCCCGAGGCGCTGCGCGTCCCGGCCGAGCGGAACCGGCTGGTGCCGCTGGAGGGCATGCCGGCGCTGCCCTGCGTCGGGGTGTACGCCCGGGTGCTGGTGCCCGGCGCGGTCCGGGCCGGGGACCGGCTCGTGCTGGGCTGAGCCCTCACGTCGACGGCGACGGCTGTGGCCGGGAGTTCGGCCGGGGGTTCGGCCGGGGTTCGGCCGGGGGTCCGGCCGGGCGCGCGGCCGGTCCGGGCCTCACGCCGAACCGAGCACCGCCCCGAGGGCGTCGAGGAAGCGGTCCGTGGTCTCCTCGTCCCGGACGGCGATCCGCAGCCACTCCTCGCCCAGCCCCGGAAAGGTGTCCCCGCGCCGGACGGCGAAGCCGTGCTCGCGCAGCCGCCGCCGGACCGCCGCCGCCTCCGGCAGCCGGACCAGGACGAAGGAGGCGGCCGGTTCGCCGTACAGCCGCACCGAGTCGAAGGCGGCCAGGCCCTTCACCAAGTGCTCGCGCCAGAGCGCGAGTTCGGCCGCCGCCCGCTCCGCCTCGGCGAGCGCCGCGGCGCCGCTGCAGGCCTCGGCGGCCACCAGCGCCGGGGTGGAGACCGGCCAGAGCGGCTGGGCGGCGCCGAGCTCGGCGATCAGCGGTGCGGGGCCGAGCGCGTAGCCGATCCGCAGTCCGGCCAGGCCCCAGGTCTTGGTGAGGCTGCGCAGCACGACGACCCGGCCGGGCAGGTCCCGGACGGAGGCGAGCGACTCCCGCTCCCCGGGGACGGTGTCCATGAACGCCTCGTCCACCACCAGGGTGCGCCCCGGCCGGGCCAGTGCGGCGACGGCCTCGGCGGGGTGCAGCACCGAGGTCGGGTTGGTCGGGTTGCCGAGGACGACCAGGTCCGCCTCCTCGGGGACGCCGCCCAGCCGGAACCCGTCCCCGGGGGAGAGCAGCACCCGGTGCACCCGGTGCCCGGCGTCCCGCAGGGCGGCCTCCGGCTCGGTGAACTGGGGGTGCACGACGACGATGTGACGTGGCGTCAGCACGCGCGCCAGCAGGACGAAGGCCTCCGCCGCCCCCGAGGTGAGCAGCACCTCCCCGACCGGCCGGGCGTGCCGGGCGGCCACCGCGGCGCGTGCCGCGCCCTGGTCGGGGTAGGCGGCGAGGTCGCCGAGGGTGGCCGCGAGGCGCTCGCGCAGCCAGGTCGGGGGAGTACCGGTGCGGACGTTGACGGCGAGGTCGACCAGGCCGAGCCCGTCGGCGCGCACCTCGGCGTCGCCGTGGTGGCGCAGGTCGGGTTCGGGGGCGGTCACGCGGGGCTCCTCGCTGGGTGGTGCGGGTGAATCGGGTGGTGCGGCCGGGTCGCGATGTGCGGCCGGGTCGGGGTGGTGCGGGCGGGTCGGGGTGGTGCGGGCGGCTCGGACGCTCAGGGCGGGCCGGGTGGTGCGGTGGGCGCCGCCGTCCTGGCGATCGCGACCGTCGCCCGGGCCGACTTCCGTTTGGCGACCACCAGCCGGCCGTCCGGCGCGCTCGCCAGTGCCGCCGCCTCGGCCACGCTCGCGGTGCCGACGGCCGCGCCGACCGCGGCGGAGGGGTTCGGCACCGGCACGTCCGCGAGCGCCTCGGGCGGGTGCTCGTCCACCGGCACCCCGGGGAGGTGGTCGGCCGCCCAGCGCACCGCCGGGTGGTCGGCCTTGCCCGCCACGGTGGCCAGCCGGGCCACCTCGGAGGGGGCCAGCCCGGCCTCCCGGAGGGTGTCCGTCAGCAGCCGCAGCACCTCGGCGCGCCCGGCGCCGGTGCTCGCGCCGATCCCGACCACCAGGGTGCGGGGGGCGGCGGCGATCGGTCCGCTCACGTGCCGCACCCTTTCGTCCCAAGCTCCGGTGATCCCACCACGCCCGGACGGAACGGGTCAATCGCGGCGGGTGTGACGTCCGACGCCGGCCCGCCGGGCCCGCCGGTCCGGTCCGGGGCCAGGCCTGCCGGGCCGGTCCGCCGGGGCGCGGTAGCTGTTCGCCTGTTCTTCACTTGAGTTGTGCGGTACACGACACCGCTGCGCTCCTACTGTTCTCGGCGCTCCCGCCAGGAAGCCCCGACCTCCGGAGGACCTCATGGCCTTCGCACGACTGCGCACCCCTCGCCGCACCCCCCTCCGCCCCCCGAGCCCCCGCCGCCCCCTGCGCCCGGTGCGCCCGCTCACCGCGCTGGCCGCCGGCCTCGGCCTGGTCGCCGGTTCGCTCGGCCTCTGGGCCGCCGGCGGCAGCGCGGCCGCCGACACGGCCGACGCCGCCGGGCTGCCCTCGCCCGACCACGTGGTCGTCGTCGTGCTGGAGAACCACGCCTACTCCCAGGTGATCGGCAGCTCCAAGGCCCCGTACATCAACGGCACCCTGGTGGCCGGCGGCGCGACGCTGACCCAGTCCTACGCGCTCACCCACCCCAGCCAGCCCAACTACTACATGCTGTTCTCCGGCAGCTCCCAGGGCATCGTGGACGACGGCTGCGTGGACGTCGGAGCCCTGCAGGAGCCCAACCTCGCGTCCGAGCTGATCGGCGCCGGCCGGACCTGGGCCAGCTACAACGAGGGCCTGCCCGGCCAGGGCGCCACCGACTGCAGCAGCGGGAACTACGCCCAGAAGCACAACCCGTGGTTCGGCTTCGGCAACGTGCCCACCGCCGGCGCGTACGGCATGGACGCCTTCCCGAGCGACTACACCACCCTGCCGACGGTCTCCTTCGTCGTCCCGGACCTCTGCGACGACATGCACGACTGCTCCGTCGGCACCGGAGACTCCTGGCTCCGGGCCAACCTCGACGGGTACGCGCAGTGGGCGAAGAGCCACAACAGCCTGCTCCTGCTCACCTTCGACGAGGACAACAAGCTGTCCGGCAACCGCATCCCGACCCTGGTCTACGGCGCCCACGTCGCGCCCGGCAGCAGCACCGCCACCACCTACAACCACTACGACGTGCTGCACACCCTGGAGGACCTGGCCGGGGTCAACGCCCACGCGGGCAACTCCGCGGGCGCCGCCGACATCACCGGCATCTGGAACTGACGCCCGTGTACGTCGCGGACTCCCGCAGTTCGAAGGCCCCCGCCGCACCGGGGAGCGCGCCCGGCCCGTCCGACGCCCCGGCCGCCGACGCGCAGGCCCCCGCCGCACCGGCCACCGGCCCGGTGCGGCGGGGCGCCGCCCTGCGCGCCGTGCCCGGGGCGGTCGTCGCCCTCGGCACCGTCAGCCTGGTCACCGACATCTCCTCCGAGATGGTCACCGCCGTCCTCCCGCTCTACCTGCTCACCGGCCTCGGCCTCTCCCCGCTCGGCTTCGGCCTGCTCGACGGCATCCAGAACGGCTTCAGCGCCCTCGTCCGGCTGGTCGGCGGCCACCTCTCCGACCGCCGCGGCCGCGACGGCGCCGCCCGGCACAAGGCCGTCGCGGCCGTCGGGTACGGGCTGTCCGCGCTGTGCCGGCCGCTGCTGCTGCTCGTCCACACCGTGCCCCTGATCGGCGCCGTGATCGCCGTCGACCGCACCGGCAAGGGCCTGCGCACCGCGCCCCGGGACGCGATGATCTCGCTCGCCACCGAGCCCGCCCACCGCGGCCGGGCGTTCGGGGTGCACCGGGCGATGGACACGACCGGCGCCCTGCTCGGCCCGCTCACCGCCTTCCTGGTGCTGCGGCTGGCCGGCGGCCCGCTGCTCGCCGACGGCGGCGAACGGCACGGCTACGACGCGGTGTTCACGGTCAGCTCGTGCGTCGCGGCGCTCGGTGTGCTGATCCTGCTGCTGTTCGTGCCGAACCGGCAGAAGGGTGACGACTTGTCGACACCCTCGCCCTCGCTGCGGGCCGGTCTCACCCTGCTGCGGCTGCCGGAACTGCGCCGGCTGACGCTCTGCGCCGTCCTGCTCGGCCTCACCACCGTCAGCGACTCCTTCCTCTACCTGCTCGTCCAGCGCCGACTGGACCTCCCCGTCGGCCTCTTCCCGCTGCTGCCGCTGGGCACCGCGGCGGCCTTCCTGCTGCTCGCCGTCCCGCTCGGCGCGCTCGCCGACCGGATCGGCCGCCACCGGCTCTTCCTCGCCGGGCACGTGGTGCTGCTGCTCGCGTACGGGCTGCTGCTCTCACCGCTGCGCGGGCTGCCGGCGGTGCTCTGCGTGCTGGTGCTGCACGGCACCTTCTACGCCGCCACCGACGGGGTGCTCGCCGCCGCGGCCGCGGACGCCGTACCCGCCGACCAGCGCGGCGCCGGGCTCGCCCTGGTCGGCACCGGGCAGGCGCTCGCCCGGTTCGCCTGCTCGCTGCTGTTCGGCGCGCTGTGGGGCGCGGTCGGCGGGCCGACGGCGCTGGGCTGGTCGGCGGGCGCGCTGGCGCTGTGCGTGCTCGGCGCGGCGGCGGTGCTGCGCCCGGCGGTGCTGCGCCCGGCGGGGCCCGTGGGTCCGGACCCGTCCGGAGCCGTCGCCGGGAAGGGCCCGGGGAAGGGCCCGGGGGAGAACCCAGAGAAGAACCCCGAGGAGACCCGATGAACCTGCAGAACCGGACCAGGGTGATCATCCTGCTGGTCGCCGTCGTGCTGCTCGGCGCGGTCGGCACCGGGGCCGTCCTGCACGCCTCCGGCCGCACCGCCCGCCGGGACCAGGCCCAGCCCGGCGGGCCGTCCGTCGAGTCCGGTCCGGTGTCACTACAGGTGAGGAGCGGCGGACGACAGCTGTTGTTCCGCAACATGGCCTGGGGCCCGCACCGGGACGAGATCACCACCGTCCCGGCCGACCGCCCCGACGGCCCGCGCACCGCCTCCGGCGTCCAGTGCCTGCGCTTCCACGCCGCCGCGGGCACCGGCATCTGCCTCCAGGCCCAGCACGGGGCGCTGGAGGACACCTACCGCGCCGTCGTCCTGGACGACCACCTGCGCGAGCTCCACTCGTTCCCGGCGGCCGGCATCCCCACCCGCTCCCGGGTCTCCCCGTCCGGGCACCTGGCCGCCTGGACGGTCTTCGTCAGCGGCGACTCCTACGCGGGCAGCGACTTCTCCACCCGCACGTCCATCGTGGACGTCCGGGACTGGAACCTGCAGGACAACCTGGAGGACTTCGCCGTCGTCCTGGACGGCCATCCGTACCAGGCGCACGACGTCAACATCTGGGGCGTCACCTTCGCCGACGACAACACCTTCTACGCCACCCTCGCCAGCGCCGGGCAGACCCACCTCGTCCGCGGCGACCTCGCCGCCCGCACCCTCACCGCCCTGCACGACAACGTCGAGTGCCCCTCCCTCTCCCCGGACGGCACCCGCGTCGCGTACAAGAAGCGCGTCCCCGGCCTGCCCGCCGACGCCCCCTGGCGGCTGTACGTGCTCGACCTCGCCACCATGACCGAGACCGCCACCGCCGAGCAGCGCAACATCGACGACCAGGCGCTCTGGTCCGCGGAAGGCGCCCTGGTCTACGCCCTGCCCGGCGACTACGGTGCAGATCTGTGGACCGTCCCGGCGGACGGTTCGGGCAGCGCGCAGCCCGTGACGAAGGCCGCGGTCGCCCCCGCCTACCTGGGCTGAGGAACTCTCGGCTAGCGTCCCACGTCGAGCAGAGTGTGACGCCCTGGTCAGGTGTCCGGAACGAATGTCCTGATCAGACGTCCTGATCGAGCGTCCTGATCGAACGGGGGAGCGAGACAACCGTGGACGGCATCCCACCCGAGCGCATGGTGACCGACTCCTGGCCCGCCCTGCACGGACGCCCGGTCCTGCGACGCACCGTCGCCGTCGGACTGGTCCTCTTCGTGTCCGTCGTCGCCGCCCTCGTGGTGCGCGGCGTCAACGCGCTCACCGCCGGCGGCACCGGCCGCGAGACCGACCGCGACCGCGCCGAACGCCTGGCGGGCTTCCACCCCTCCCAGCACCCCGGCCTCGGCCGGTTCTACGTGCCGGTCGGGGCCGTCTACACCCACACCTCCGACGGCGGCGCCGTCGCCTACCTGCACTACCGCCTCGGCGGCGGCCGGGCCCCCGGCCTCGGCGACTTCCTCAGCGCCTACGACCTCCCCTCGCCCGGCCCGGCCGCCCCGCTCCCGGCCGACCTGCACGCCGCCCTCGGCGGCGACGAGCCGGCCATGGCCCCGGTGCTCCCGAGCTCCCCACTGCCGCCCGCCACCGCCGCGCCCACGGAGAGCCCGTCCCCGTCCCCGTCCCCGGAGTCCGACACCACCGACACCCCGGAGCAGGACTCCGACGAGGCCCCCGCCGACGCCGAGGACCCGGAAGGCACCGAGGACCCGGCTCCCGCCGTCGCCCCGGCCGCCGACCCCACCCCCGAACCCGCCACCCCGACCTGGACCCCCACCCCCAGCCCCACCGACCTCCCCGCCCCCACCGCCCGCCGCATCTACGTCGCCACCATCCCCGGCGGCCTCCCCGGCGCCGCCGACATCTACATCCGCGCCACCGGCTGACCCCCGGTCGGGAGTGTCAGGCCACGTCCCGATCGATGGTGAAGGCCATGACGCTGCCGGGCTGCAGCGGGAACGGGAGCTGGATCAACCCGGCGGTGTTGTTGAACGGCGCGGGGAAGGTGGCACGGACGCTCGCACCGTGGGAGGCGCCGAGCGCGCTGATCTCGGAGGCGTTCACGCTCAGGCGGGTCGGCCTGAGCGCCGGATCGATGGTGAGGCGGTACTCGGCATCGGTGACATGGCGGAACACCTGGGCCTGGATCCGGATCCGTCGGTCGTTGCCCACGAACTTGCGTGCCGTGACGCTCAGCTCCACCAGATGGCCCGCGGTGGTCTGGGCCTCGCGCGGGACCGAGAAGTGTTCGATCCTCGCGCGCCCGCCGGCGACGTCCTCATGCGTCGCGGAAGCGCGGTCCAGTTCCCGGTTGTCGACCCGGACCGCGCCGACCGTGAAGACTGCCGGGTCGTCGGGATCCAGGTTGTCGTCGATCATCCACCGGAGCAGGCACTCGGGCCCGGTGAAGCCGTCCAGGCCGGCGTCGTCATTGGAGGCGAGGCAGGCGATCGTCACCGTTGCGGGTAAGGCCTCGATCCGGTAGGAGATCCGGAAGCTCTGGTAGAGGTAGTCGGGATGGGCGTCACCGCCCGGCGCGGGCGAGAGCAGGCAGTCGTAGCGGTAGGCGGAGAGAGCGCCGGCGAACAGCGGGTCGCGCACCGGGCCGAGGACGTCCTGCATGCCGCGCAGCACGGCGCTGTCCACCTGCTCCGTGGTCTCCCGCACGGTGAGGGATCCGATGGCCAGTGTGACGGCCGCCGCCGACACGAAGGCGCCGCCGATGAGGCTGAGGACGGTGGCGAGGACCTGCTGATGGGTCATCAGTGCCGCGGTCACCACGCACACCAGTCCCACCATCAGTGCGAGGGTGTTGACCAGCGCGAGGATCTTGCGCAGTTGTCGTTCACGAGACACGGCCACGCGTCACCCCCGTGGGCGGCGTCAGAGCGCCGACCCCTCTGCGATGATCCTGACGATTCGCTCGGAGACCTCCCCGATCTCCTGTGCCGTACGAACGTTATCCGCCTGCCCCTCGGTCAGGAAGACCATGGCGATGCGGTTCGCGGGGTGCAGGACGATGCCCGCGTCGTTCACGATGCCGCGCAGGCTCCCGGTCTTGTGCCGGACCGGGACGTCGTCGTCCAGACGGGACGGAATCCGGTCGTTCCGCAGGTAGTTGACCAGGTAGCGTCGGACCGGATCGAGGTGGGGCGTCCGGTCGATGTACTCGACCAGTTGCAGCATGTCCTCGGCGGTGGTGGTGTTGGCCCGGCCGAGCGGACCGAGTTCCCGCTCGGAGAACCCGGCCGGGAAGGCCGTGCCGTGCAGTCCGACGGCCTTGATGGTGGCGTCGATCCGCTCCTGGCCCAGGACGGTGCGTACGTGTTCGGCGGCCGGATTGTCGCTGGTCACGAGGGCGAAGCCGCACAACTCCCGGACGCTGACGGTCGAGTCGGGGTCGAGGGCCTGAAGCACGCTCGGATACATCGTGCCCGGGAGAGCCCCGATCCGGACCCGCTCATCGAGGTCGAGTTCGCCGCGTTCCGCCGAGTCGAAGAGGGCGACCCCGAGAATCATCTTGGCCAGGCTTGCCGACGGAAGCTGCAGGTCCGCCCGGTGGGCGACGGTAATCCGGGGGTGGTCGAGCGTCTTGACCAGGACGCTGCGCACGCCTGAGTCGGCGGCTGTCGCGAACCCCTCGATCTGTGCGGCGATCGCGGAGCGCAGTCCGTCGGAACCGGCCATCGGGCAATCCCCTTCCTTCCGACCTGGTTGGGTCGGGCCAACCGCTCCCTACCCGGATGTGGGCGCCGTACGCTCCGGTCCGGAGATCGGGCGGGCGGAGTGGCGGGGAGCGATCGAACGCCTGCGGGCGGAGGCCGGTAGGCGTTCGAGGGGGCGGCTGGGGGTCAGTGGGCGTGGGCGGGTTGGGGGGTGGTGGCCTCGGGAGCGGGAGCGGGAGCGGGAGCGGGGGTGGGGGTGCGGCGGGTGGGGGATTGGCCGGCGAGCATGGCGGCGAGGGCGAGGAGGAGGCCGAGGAACTGCCAGGGGGTGAGGGTCTGGCCGAGGACGATGAGGCCGCCGAGGGTGGCGACGACCGGGTTGATCAGGCCCAGGAAGGAGGCCGGGCCGGCGCCGAGGCGTTCGATGCCGCGGAACCAGAGGAAGTAGCCGAGCGCGGTGCCGACGAGGCCGAGGTAGGCGAAGCCGGCCAGGTTGGCGGCGGTCAGGGCGGGCGGTGCGCCCTCGACCAGGGCGGCGAGCGGAACGAGGAAGACCGAGCCGGCCAGGAGCTGCCAGGCGGTGAGGTCGAGCAGGGTGGCGCCCTCGGGCCGGCCCCAGCGGCGGGTGAGGACGGTGCCCAGGGCCATCAGCGAGACCCCGGCGACCATCGAGACGACTCCGAGGCCGTCCAGCCGGGCGCCGCTCTTGAGCACCAGCAGGGCCACGCCGCCGACCCCGACCAGTCCGGCGGTCACCGCCCGCCGTCCGGGCCGCACCCGCAGCACGCCGATCGAGAACCCGGCGACGAGCAGTGGCTGGATCGCCCCGATGGTGGCGGCGACGCCGCCCGGCAGGCGGTAGGCGCCGACGAACATCAGCGGGAAGAACAGTCCGATGTTGAGCATCCCGAGCACGGCCGCGCGCCCCCACCAGCGCCCCTTGGGAAGTCGACGGCCGATCAGCAGCAGGAGCAGTCCGGCCGGGAGCGCGCGGAGCGCGGCGAGAAGGAGGGGGCGGCCCTCGGGCAGCAGCTGGGTGGTGACGAGGTAGGTGGTGCCCCAGGCGGCCGGGGCGAGTGCGGCGGTGACGGCGATCCCCGCGCGCTTGCGGTCGATGACGGCCATGACGTCCCCCTGAACGTTGATTATCTGAACGTTGAGATACTTTCTACGCTCGGGATCGATGAACGTCAAGTATGTGAATGTTGAGATATCTTGGACGGGTCGAGGGCCCGCGCGGACGACGGGCGGGCGAGCGACGAGCAACTGACGAGCGACGGACGGACGGCTCCGGGAGGGCGGCGGACATGCGGCAACGCGACACCGTGGACGACATCGTCGAGCAGTGGGCCAGGGCCCGCCCCGACCTGGACGCCGGGCCGATGGCCCTGATCGGCCGGCTGCGGCGGCTCAACGTCAGGGTCGACAACGCCCTGCGCGAGTACTTCACCGCCTGCGGCCTGGACTCCTCCGAGTTCGACGTGCTGGCCACCCTGCGCCGCTCCGGCGAGCCGTACGAGCTCAACGCCCGCGCGCTGCTCAAGTCGGCGATGGTCACCTCCGGGGCCATCACCAACCGGGTCGACCGGCTGTCCGCCAAGGGGCTGGTCGAGCGCAACCCCTGCCCGACCGACCGCCGGGCCGTCCTCGTCCGCCTCACCCCGGCCGGCAAGGAGCTGATCGACGAGATCCTGGCCGGTCACGTCCGCAACGAGGAGCGCATCCTCGCGCCCCTCGACGCGGACGAGCTCGCCCGGCTCGACGGACTGCTGCGCAAGCTCCTCATCGCCCACGGGGACACCGAGCCGCTGCTCTGATCCCGGGCCGGGCGCGGGGCGGCGCCGGCCGGGCGGCGTGTCCGGCGGCGTCCCGGCCGCGTTATCCCTGCGGAAGCCCACCGGAGGAGAGGCCGCCCCGATGAAAGAGAAGACCCCCAGGGACATCGCCGTCGACGACCAACTGCGGGCCGCCGGAGCGGAGGGTGCCCAGTGGCTCACCGCCTCCGGATGGGGGCCGCCGGTCAAGGTGCCGCTGCGGCAGGCGGCGCCGTGGCAGCAGGAGACCCGGGCCCGGATGCTGGCGTCGCAGGCGGACGAGTCCTGCACCTGGTGCGACCACCTGCTGTACGGCGGGCCGCAGCCCGTCGTCGTGCACGCGGAACACCCGACCCACCTGATCTGCCGCGCCTGCTCGATCGCCGCCCGCCCGCGCCGGGTCTGCCTGGACTGCGGGGAGCCGGCCTCCTCCGCCTCCCCGGCCGACGGGCGCGAGGACGTCTTCATGGGGGCGGTGGCGATCTACACCCGGCTGCGCTGCGCCGCCTGCCACCGGGGTGATCCGCTCAACGGCACCTTCGGTGGGGGTGGTTGACCCGGCCGGCCACCAGCCAACCGGCCAACCCGTCAACCAACCGGCCAACCGGCCAACCCGCCAACCGGCCGGTCGGCGCCGTTCGGCGGCCGGCTCCTCAAGCCGGGCCGCGGAGGGCCGGGGGCTGCCAGTCGTACGTCGGGGCCGAGCGGCTCAGCAGGGTGCGGGCGGGGAGGAGCCCGGCGAGGGTGAGGGCGGTGGTGCGCAGGAAGGTGGCGGCGGGGGAGCGGAGGGCGACGAGCCCGCCGATGCGGCGCGAGGCGGCGACGACGGCGGTGGTGCGGGGGAGCCGGGCGGCGGTGTAGGCGGGCAGGGCGGCGGCCGGGTCGGCGCCGGGGGCGAGCAGGGAGGCGAGGACGACGGCGTCCTCGATGGCCTGGCAGGCGCCCTGGCCCTGGAAGGGGCACATCGCGTGGGCGGCGTCGCCGAGGAGGGCGACCCGGCCGTGGTGGTGGGCGGGCAGGGGGTCGGCGAGGTCCCAGACGTCGTGGCGCAGGACGCGCCCGGGTTCGGCGAGGGCGAACAGCTGCGGTACGGGGGCGCACCAGTCGCCGTAGCGGCGCAGGAGTTCGGCCCGCTCGTCCCCGTCCGGTGCCCGTTCCCCGGCCGGGGCGAGGGCGGCGCCGTAGACGTAGACCCGGTCGTCGGCGAGCGGGACGATGCCGGCGAGCCGCCCGCGGCCCCACACCTCGCCGACGGCGGCCGGGCGGCGGTCGGGGGTGACGACGGCGCGCCAGGTGGTGAAGCCGCTGTAGCGGGGGCCGGGGTGGTGGGGGAAGAGCAGGCTGCGGGTCGCCGAGCGGAGGCCGTCGGCGGCGACGACCAGGCCGGCCTCCTGCTCCCCGTCGGCGGTGCGGACGACAGCGGGTTCGGTGGCGCCGCCGGGGGTGACGAGGGCGGCGGGCGATCCGGTGCGGACGGTGCCCTCCGGGAGTGCGTCGACCAGGGCGGTGATGACGTCGGCGCGGGCGACGGCGGCGATGGTGTCGCCGAAGCAGGACTCGAACACCGAGGTGCTGGTGCGGGCGAGCCACCGACCGGAGGGGTGGCGCAGGCCGATGGCGGGGTGCGGTGCGGCGAGGGCGCGCAGGCGTCCGCCGACGCCGAGCCGGTCGAGGGAGCGCAGGGCGTTGGGGGCCAGGGCGAGTCCGGCGCCGACGGGTTCGAGGGAGTCGGCGCGCTCGTGGACGCGGACCGGGACGCCCTGCCGGTGCAGGGCGAGGGCGGCGGTGAGCCCGCCGATGCCGCCGCCGATGACGATCGCACGCTGCCTGTCCTGTGGGCTGCCCATGGGAGGGCTCCTCTCCGTTCACTACATCCGTAGTGCTCATCCGTCAGCACCGTACTACAGATGTAGTTCGCGCACACTACTGCTGTAGTGAATTGGGAACGCCCGAGGAGAACGGCCATGATCGGACCCATGACGACGCCCCCGCGCCCGACCCTGATCGCCGATGCCGCCATCGCCCTGATCGCCGAGCGCGGCCTGCGGGGGCTGACCCACCGGGCCGTCGACGAGGAGGCTGGCCTGCCCGCCGGATCGACCTCCAACCTCGCCCGCACCAGAGCCGCGCTGCTCGAACTCGCGCTCACCCGCATCGTCGAGCGGGAGACCGAGGACTACCCGGTCCTCGCCGAGGACCCGCCCGCCGCGCGCTCTTCCGCCGCGCGCTCTTCCGCCGCGCGCTCTTCCACCGCGCGCTCTTCCACCGCGCTCTCTCCCGCCACGCTCCCGCCCGTCGCCGCCCCGCCCGCCCCCGCCGCCGCGCGCGACCTCCTCGTCCGGGTCGGCGCCGACGTGCTGTACCAGGCGCTCACCAGCGGCCGCCGGCTCACCCTGGCCCGTCTGGAACTCGCCCTGGAGGCCACCCGGCGGCCCGAACTGCGCGTCGTCTACGACCGTCTGGGCGGGCGCTTCGCGGACATCGCCGCCGAACTGCTCGGGCGGTCCGGCTCGGCCGACCCGGCGGCCGACGCCCGCCGCCTGATCCGCTGGTGCGACGGGGTCCTGTTCAACGCGACGGCGGGCAGCGGACACTGGCACATCCCGGCGCCGGAGGAACTGCGCGACGAGGTGGCGCGCTACCTCTCCGCGCTGCTTGACCGGGAGTAGTCCGCGGGCGGCGCTACTCCGGGGCGCCCGCCCGCGGGCGGGACGAGTCGACCGCGGCCACCCGCGCGGCCACCGTCCGGGCGCAGTCCGCCGCGGACGCCCGCGTGGAGTCCACCACCAGGTCGTACGCGACCCCCCGGTGCACCGCCTCCGCCTGCGCGGCGGCCATCCCGGCCACCCGGTCGCCGCGCGCGGCCTCCCGCTCCTCCGCCGCCGCCGGATCGCAGCGCACCCCGACCCAGAGCACGTCCAGGCCCTCCAGCGCCGCCCGCCACCGGGCCTGCGAGGCGGCGCCGCCGAGGAACACCTCGTCCACCACGACCCGGGCTCCGGCCCGGGCCATCGCCGCCACCCCGAGCGTCCAGGCGGCGTCCAGCGCGGCGAAGACCGGGCCGACCTCGACCGTCCCGTCCCCGCCCTCGAGCCCGCCGATCCCCTCGCCGCCGGAACGCAGCGACGGCGGCAGCGCCTCGACCATGGTGTCCGTGCCGAGGTGCAGCCAGGGCTCCGGCAGCAGTTCCTGCAGGCATCGGGCGATGCTCGACTTGCCCGAGCTGGAGCCGCCGTTGAGGACGATCACATGCATGCGGGCACCCTAGACCCGCCCGCCTCGGGGTGTCGCGGCGTTATCCCCGCCCGCCGCCCGGCGTGGCGGCGGAGCCCGCCGCGAAGGCGGCCGCCGCGCCGGTGAAGGAGGAGGCCAGTGCCGGCGCGCCCGCCCAGTGCAGGTGCAGGTAGGACGCGTGCACGTTGCCGGCGGCGAAGCCCTCGGTGCGGGGGCCGGTGGGCAGGCGCCAGCCCCAGGCGGGGAGTTCGCCCGCGCCGGGCTCGCAGACCGTGCGGTGGAACTCGTGGCCGCGCAGCCTGGTGCCGGCCGGGGCGAGCGGGGAGTCGTGCAGCGCGACCGCCTCCCGGTAGCCCAGGGTGAGCCGTTCGGTCATCCGGGCGTCGGTGGCCAGCACGCCGCACATCGGCAGGCCGTCCAACTCCCGCCCCAGGTAGAGCAGTCCGGCGCACTCGGCGGCGATCGGCCCGCCGGCGGCGGCGAACGAGGCGATGGCGGCGCGCAGTGCGGCGTTGCCGCTCAGCTCGCGCACGTAGAGCTCGGGGAACCCGCCGCCGATCACCAGACCGGCCGTCCCCTCGGGCAGCGCGTCGGCGTGCAGCGGGTCGAAGGGGACGACCTCCGCGCCCGCCGCGCCCAGCAGTTCGGCGTTCTCGGCGTACGAGAAGGAGAAGGCCGCGCCACCCGCGACCGCGATCCTCGGCCGGCCGGCCACCGGTGCGACCTCGTCCGCCGGGTTCCACGGTTCGGCGTCCAGTGCGGGCGCGGTCCGGGCGAGTTCGAGCAGGGCGTCGAGGTCGACCGAGGAGGCGACCAGTTCGCCCATGTCGGCGACCGCCTTGAGGGCCTCCGCCGAGCGCTCCACCGCCGGGATCAGCCCGAGGTGGCGGGACGGCGTGGCGACGGCCGCCGAGCGGCGCAGCGCGCCCAGCACCGGCACGCCGGAGCCCTCCTCCAGGGCCTCGCGCAGGAGTTGCTCGTGCCGGTCGGAGGCGACCCGGTTGAGGATCACCCCGGCGAGTCGCACCTCCGGGTCCCAGGAGGCGAAGCCGTGCACCAGCGCGGCCACCGAGCGGGACTGCGAGGAGCCGTCCACCACCAGTACCACCGGTGCCCGCAGCAGCTTGGCCACGTGTGCGGTGGAGGCCAGTTCGCCGCGCCCGGAGGCCC
Source organism: Kitasatospora sp. NPDC036755 (assembly GCF_040636595.1). Classification (NCBI taxonomy): domain Bacteria; kingdom Bacillati; phylum Actinomycetota; class Actinomycetes; order Kitasatosporales; family Streptomycetaceae; genus Kitasatospora; species Kitasatospora sp. NPDC036755. The sequence continues at coordinate 1,184 of NZ_JBEZUT010000143.1, read as the reverse complement.
CGTCGAACAGGCCCATGACGCCCTCGACCACCGCGACGTCCGCCCCCGCCGCGCCGTGCAGGAACAGCGGCGCGATCCGCTCCGGCCCGCACAGGAAGGCGTCCAGGTTGCGGCCCGGGCGGCCGGCGGCGAGCGCGTGGTAGCCCGGGTCGATGTAGTCGGGGCCGACCTTGTGCGGGGACACCGCCAGCCCGCGCGCGGCGAGCGCCGCGATCAGGCCGGTGGCGACGGTGGTCTTGCCGGCGCCCGAGGAGGGCGCGGCGACGACCAGGCGGGGGACGGTGCGCGGGGGCGTACTGCCCGGGGGGACGGTGCTCAACGGTCTACCACTCGATCTACCACTCGATGCCGCGCTGGCCCTTGCGGCCGGCGTCCATGGGGTGCTTGACCTTGGTCATCTCGGTGACCAGGTCGGCGAATCCGGTCAGCACCTCGGGTGCGTACCGGCCGGTGATGACGACGTGCTGACTGCCCGGGCGGTCCTTGAGCACGGCCACCACCTCGTCCGGGTCGATCCACCCCCAGTGCATCGGGTAGGTGAACTCGTCCAGCACGTAGAAGCGGTAGGTCTCGGCCGCGAGGTCCCGCTTGACCTGCTCCCAGCCCTCCTTGGCCGCCTCCTCGCTGGACATCTCCTGCTCGGCGGAGCGCTGGATCCAGGACCAGCCGGAGCCCATCTTGTGCCAGTCGACGGTGCCGCCCTCGCCGGAGGCGCCGAGTACGCGCAGGGCGTTCTCCTCGCCGACCTTCCACTTGGCGGACTTCACGAACTGGAACACCCCGACCGACCAGCCCTGGTTCCAGGCCCGCAGCGCCATGCCGAACGCGGCCGTGGACTTGCCCTTGCCGGGCCCGGTGTGCACGGCGGTGATCGGCTGCGTGCGGCGCTGACGGGTCGTCAGGCCGTCGTCGGGGACGCTCTCGGGGACACCCTTGGGCATGTCGGCTCAGGCCGCCTTTCGCATCGTGGTGGTCGCGCGGTGCGCGGAACGGTTCTCGCGGACGAGCGAGGCCACGCCCTCGGCGCGCAGCTCGTCCAGGCTGACGGCGGTGCCGCCGAGCCGCCCGGCGAGGGTGCGGGCGAGGCCCAGGCGGACCGGGCCGGACTCGCAGTCCAGCACCACGCTCGCGGTGCCCTGCGCCGCGAACAGCCCGGCCGCGCGGTGCGACTGCGCGAGCGCGTC
>NZ_JBEZUT010000142.1:0-21226 GCF_040636595.1 Kitasatospora sp. NPDC036755 | reverse complement strand
GGCGCTCGCGGTGGTCCGCGAGGACCAGCCGGGCGACAAGCGCCTGGTGGTGTACGCCACCGGCAAGGCCACCGGCGGGGAACTGCTCGCCTTCGCCGCCTCCGCCACCCCCGCGGGCTCCAAGCCCTGCGCCGGCGCCGACGTGAAGCTCACCGTGACCGGCCCCGCGGGCCACGCCTCCGAACAGCAGCCCGCCACGGCGACCATCCGCGCGGTCAACACCTCCGGGCACAGCTGCACCCTCACCGGCTACCCGGGCGTGCAGCTCGCCGACGACCAGGGCAAGTCCTCCCCGATCGACGCCGTGCGCCACGACAGCGGCCCGATCACCCCGGTGACGCTGGCCCCGGGCGCCCAGGCCACCGCGGACCTGCTGTACAGCGACCTGAACGGCCAGGGCTCCGCCTCCGCCCGCTACGTGTGCGCGGTGGCCGGCTCCAAGGTCTCGATCATCCTGCCGAACACCACCCAGCAGGTGCAGGTGCCCGTGACCGGCGGCGTCGACAAGGGCGTCCTCAGCGTCTGTGGCGACCTCAACGTCGACGCCTTCACGAGCGGCCGGAGCTGACCGGGGCACCGGTCGCGCCGGTCCCCGTTCCGCGGGCGGCCGTTCACCGTGGTCGTGGGGGCTGCGGGGGCTGTGGGGCCGTGGGCGTCCTGGGCGTGCGGGCCCCTTCGACGTCCGGGGCCCGCTCCGCCCGCCGGCGCGGGCGGAGCGGGCCGCCGTTCAGGAGTGGAGCCGGTTCAGCGCCGCGGTGACGACGCCCTCGACACGGCCCGGGGCGTCGGCGGACCGGCCGGTGAGCTCGACGACGGCGACCCCGGTGCCGCTGCGCAGCACCGCGACCCAGCCGCTGACGACGCCGTCCCCGTTGTAGGCCGTGTACCAGCGGGCGGTGCCACCGGTGACAGTCAGGGTGTGGGCCGCGCCGTAGTACCAGTGGCCGGCGGGCTCGTCCTGGCAGTCCTCGACGAGCGCGACGAGCTGCTTCTCCCAGGCGTCGGCCGCGGTCCCGGTGGGAGCGCTCGCGGCCGACTCGGCCAGCCGGCCGGCGGTGTCGAAGGTCCAGGACACGGACGCGTACCCGGTGGCCGCGCCCTTGGTCAGGCCGCGCATGGTCTCCTCGCCGGAGCACGCGGACAGCCCCTGGCCTCCGGTCAGGTCGACGGTCGCGCCCACCGGGTTCAGGCCCTGCCGGGCGTAGTCCTCACTCTGGACCAGGCGGGCGGAGCCGAGTCCGGGCGCGGCGGGCGCGACCGCGGCCGGGCGGGCGGACCCGTGCGCGGCCCCGTCGGCGGTGGCCGACTGGGTGCCGACGACGCCGGCCGTGATCAGTGCGGCGGCGAGGCAGGCCGCGGCGGCGACCCGGTTGCGGCGAACGGACTTCTGCTGGACGGTCTGGTTCTCGGTCATCCGGTCCCCCTGTTGGTCGGGACGCCTGCTGCGTCCTCGTACGACCGGGGAGATGCCGCCGGGGAAGGGAAAGTTGGAGCCCCGACCGGCTGTTTCACAGCTGTGACAGAGCGGTCCTGACGACGCGGTCCATCGTGGCCGTCCCCAGGCAGGCGTCGACCTCCAGCACCGCGTAGTGGTTGCCGCTGCGCAGCACGGCGATGCCGCCGCAGGGCTCCGTGCCCTCGGGCGCCCTGCCGGTGGTGTTGAGGTCCCCCCGGTAGGTGCCCATCCAGCTCGCGGTGACGTCCGGGGCGAGCCGCACCGTCGTGGTCGGCCCGTAGACCCAGTGCCCCGGCACCGCTTCCTGGCAGGGCACCTCCTCCAGCAGCAGGCGGTCGGCGAAGTTCTGCGCCAGGGAAGGGCTCGGGGTCTCGGCGGCGATCTCGCGGGCGACCTGGTTGCCGCTGCCGAGGGCCACCGTGGGGTCGTCCGGGGAGGTGCGGGTGGTGGTCATCAGTCCGCGGAAGTGGGCACCGCGCCCGCCCAGGGTCTGGGCGAGGGTCTTCTCGCCGGAGCAGGCGGCGTTGGCGTAGGCCCCGTCGCCGAACCGGTCGGTGACGTGGATCCGCCCGGTGTCGACGTCCGGGCCGAACGCCTCGGGCCCCAGCAGGTTGGCGCTCGTCACCGGCCCGGTCGCGCCGGCCGGAGCGGTCGCGGGAGTCGCGCCGGCCGGAGCGGTCGGAGAGGTGGAGCCGGAGGCCGAGGACCCGGGCGTCGCGGCACCCGGCCGCGCCGCCGGGTGCGTGGCGGGGCCGGGGGGCGGCAGGACGAACCGGCCGGTCACCAGCCCCAGCGCGGCCGCGGCCACCAGGGCGGCGACGGCGGAACGGCGCCGGACGACGGCGCGGCCGTCGCCGCCCGCCGCGGGACCGTCGTTCACGGGCCGGTGACCAGACGCTCGCGCATGAAGCGGCGGGCCTGGTGGATGCGGTCCTTGACCGTGCCCAGCGGAACGTCCAGCTCCTCGGCCACCTGGACGTAGGTCAGGTCGCACAGGTCGCGCAGCACGAAGGCCTCCACCAGGGCGGGGTGCCGCCGTTCGAGCGCGGCCAGCGCCTCCATCAGGTCGAGCCGGGTCCCGGCGATGACGCTGGTGGTGCGCGGGTCGACGGACTCGGGGAGGTCGGCGTGGCTGTCCTCGGCGCGCCGGCGCAGCGAACGGTAGGTGGACCGGGCGGCGTTCGAGGCGATCACCGTCACCCAGCCCAGGAAGGAACCGTGGCCGCCGTACTCGCCCAGGTGCGTGCTGACGGACAGGAGCGCGTCCTGCGCGGCCTCCTCCGCGTCGGCGTGGTGGGGCAGGAAGCGCGAGCAGCGGCGCAGCACCACCGGCCGCAGTTTGGCCAGCAGGTACTCCTTCGACCCCGGATCCCCCGCCTGAGCGGCCGTCACGAGCCTTTCCAGCTCGCCTTCCTCGAACACCCGGATCCCCCGTTCGTCCCGCCCGGCACCCCGTCCGTCGAACGGGAGTTCCGCACTCCCCCCGACTCCGGCAGAATGCTGCCACATGCGCAAGCTCGGCCGTTACCTCCTGCTGGAGCGGCTCGGAGCCGGCTCCTTCGCGACGGTCTGGAAGGCCTACGATCCGGAGCTCGACACCGAGGTCGCGGTGAAGGTGCTGGCCGAGAACTGGGCCGCCAACGCGGACGTGCGCGAGCGGTTCCTGACGGAGGCGAGGCTGCTGCGCCGGATCGCCAGTCCGCGGGTGGTCCGGGTGCACGACGTCGGGGTGCAGGAGGACCGGCCCTACTTCGTCATGGACTACGTGCGCGGCGGCACCCTGGCGGACCGGGTCGGGCAGTGCGACCCGCAGGAGGCGCTGCGGCTGGCCGCGGAGGCGGGCTACGCGGTCCAGGTCCTGCACGAGGCGGGCGTGGTGCACCGCGACGTCAAACCGTCCAACCTGCTGCTCGCCGCCGAGCCCGCGCCCGCCGCGGTGCTGGTGGCGGACCTGGGCAGCGCCAAGCGGCTGGCCGACGCCTCCGGGCTCACGGTGACCACGGGCACGCCCGCCTACATGGCACCCGAACAGGCCTTCCAGACCGGCGGGTTCGACGGGAGGGCCGACGTGTACGCGCTGGCCGTCGTGGCCTACGAACTGCTGACCGGGCAGAAGCCGTTCGGCCCGGGCGGACGCGCCACGGCCCTGCTGACCGGCGGGCAGGCCGCCTCGACGCTGCCGGCGCTCCCCGCGGGAGTGGAGCTCCCGCCGAACCTCGCCGTGCTGCTGCGGACCGCGATGTCCGTCGATCCGGCGGACCGGCCGCCGACCGCCCGGGCCTTCGCCGACGCGCTGCTGGCCCCGGCCCCGCGGCTCCGGCCCCCGGAAGGCCCCTGGTGGCTGTCCCCGCGCGCGGTCCTGCTGGCGGCGGGCGCGGTGTTCACGGCGACGACCCTGCTGAGCTGGCTGTGGCGGTGAACCCGCGCCGCCGACGGCCACGGCCCCCTCGCCGCGCTCACCGGCCACGCGCCGATCCCCGAAGCATGCGCGTAGGGTCGGCGGTATGCGACTGAGCACCGTGATCCTCCCCGTCCACCGGTGGAGCGAGGGGCAGAAGATCTGGCGGCGGGCCGAGGAGCTCGGCTTCCACGCCGCGTACACCTACGACCATCTGAGCTGGCGCTCGTTCCAGGACGAGCCGTGGTTCGGCTCGCTGCCGACCCTGACGGCGGCGGCCTGCGCCACCGAGCGGCTCCGCCTGGGCACGCTGGTGTCCTCAGCCGAGCCTCGTTCACCCATCGCGGGCTGATCTGGCACTCCATCGAGTACGTCGCACAGCCGTGAGCACGGGCATGAGGCCTGGAAGCCGCAGGGTCGCCGTTGGGATGCTGGCACGAAGCCGGCGGACCTTGCAGAGAGCGTGAAGGAGACCGCCCGTCACGCTCGGGGGTACAACCCTCCCGGTCACATGGTCCGTGACAGATCATCGCCGTGCCGTGTTGCTGGTGATGTCTTCGGACTTGCTATAACCCGGCAGTGATGACCATGTGGGCCACTACGATGTTTGCTCGGGCTTGATCACCTCTGGAGCAGCATGCGCCTCGAACACATCATGATCGACAACTTCCGTGGCCTGAGCCGCGTGGACATGTCGTTTTCCCGATTTGGTTGCCTCATCGGCGAGAACAACGCGGGGAAGTCCTCGGTGTTCCAAGCGCTCAACATGTTCCTGCGTTCGGGGTCTGCGGTTGATACCGACTTCTTGAACCCGGCGAAGCCCATTCGCATCCAGCTCACCTTTGCTGACATCCGCACGGCAGACCTGCAACGCCTCGAAGAGGGCCATCGTTCACGCATCGAACCCGTGGTTGAGGACGGGCGTCTGACTTTGGCTCGGACGTACAACGGGCCGGGCAAGAGCCAGATGCGAGTGGTTCAGAAGGTGCCGAGCGACCAGCGCTTCCACAAAATCGCCTTGGAGGAGGTGCTCAAGCCCAAGATCTCCACGGAGGAGCTTGTGGCGAACGTTCAGCACACCTATCCCGAGATCTTCGACAAGCTGTCCGGCAAGATCAACCGTGCGGCCGTGAGGCGAGAATGGGCCGAATGTGTCGCCGCGCTCAGGGAGGACGAGTACAGCACAGGCGATGACCCACTGATGACAGGCCTGGACAAGTCAGTGGCTCCCCTACTGCCGGAGCCGATCTACATCCCCGCTGTGAAAGAACTCAACGACGATCTCAAGACCAGCTCGACGGCAACGTTCGGACGCCTTCTGTCCATCCTGTTCGATGACATCGAGCACCAACTGCCGCAGCTGGAGGAATCCTTCGATCTGCTTCGCAGGCAGCTGAACGTCGTGCCGGAGAAGGACGGAAGCGAGTCGGACCGTCGGTTGGAGGAGGTCCGTGAGATCGAATCGCTGATCCAGCGCAACCTGCAGGAGTCCTTTCCGCGCGCGAGCGTTCGCCTGGAGATCCCCCCGCCGCGCCTGCGCAGCCTGCTTGAGGAGGCGCAGATCGCCGTCGACGACGGCATCAGCGGCCCGTTCAAGACCAAGGGGGACGGCCTGCGTCGGTCAGTGGCGTTTGCCATCCTGCGCGCCTATGTGGACATGAAGACCGCGAAGCCGACTCAGCCTGGTGGTGCCCGGCAGCCCTGCCTGCTGCTGTTCGAGGAACCCGAGGTGTTTCTGCATCCGCAGGCGCAGCGCAAGCTCTTCGAAGCCCTGACAGTGTTCTCCGACTACAACGACGTTCTGGTCAGCACACATTCGCCGGCCTTCTGTGCGCCCGGGGCAACGGGTACGTTCGTGAAGGTGGTCAAGGACCACACGCTGGATCCGCCGGCCAGCCGGACCTGCGTGATCGATCTGTCAGACATGGGTGCTCGCGACCAGTTCGAAATCATCACGCACGAGAACAACGAGGCGGCGTTCTTCGCCAGCTCCGTGCTCCTCGTGGAGGGCCCGAGCGACCGCACCGTCATCTCTCACCTCGCGCGTACCCTCGACCCGCAATGGGACTTCGACAAGCACGGCGCTGCGATCGCCAAGGTTGAAGGCAAGGGCAGCATCGAGCGGTACCGCGGCTTCTTCCAGCGCTTCGAGATGAGGGTCGCGGTTGTCGCGGACCTAGACGCAGTGCTTGACGGGTTCGACAAGCTGGGGGCGAGCGACGACTGCCATAGGCTGCGTGACCAGGTCGTCACCAAGGTCAATGAACTTGTGAAGGGCGAGGACGCCAAGGTGTCCGCCAGCACTCTCAAGAGTCTCAAGAGCGGTAGCGCACGTGCTCTCTGGGAACATGCGCAGCTCAAGAGTGAGGAGCACGCCCAGGGGCTGTGTGGCTTCGATGAACTCGACGCGGCGGTGAAGGCGTTCTTCGCCCGTTCCACTTCCGGCGCCGCACGGCGGATCCTCGAAGAAGCCAGGGACCCGGAGCTGAAGAAGATAAAGCTGGAGCTACTGAAGAACCTTCGCAGCGAAGGTATCTATGTCTGGGAGCGCGGGGCGATCGAGGCGTACTATCCCGAGCTCCAGACCAATGAGTCGAACAACAAGAACGACCGGGCCCGCACGTTCTGTGAGCGTCACACCACTGCCGATGCCATTCGCGGTCTGCCTGCTTTCAAGGAATCGGCTGTTTGCGAGTTCGACCTCGTCTTTGAGGCGTTCTTTGGTACATCGCTGCTGCAGTCTGCAGCGGTTGACGTTCCCGGGCAGGCCACGACAGAAGTATCGGAACCTGCTCCCGCCGTCTGACTTTTTTTACCCGAAGGGCTGTCTGTGCGTCGGACCGCTGCTGCCTCTGAGCTCAAGTAGTAGCGGTCCGACCTTGCCATTGGACTTCTGCCGGTAGGCGTGGGAGTCAGCCCCGCCGAACCGCTTGACCCTGCTCCGTATCGAGGAAACCGCTGCGCGGGCCAAGGGGGGCGCGACGCCGTGCCATCAGAAAGGGCTCATCTCATCCAGGACCCGCTCTGCGAGCGCAATGATCGCCTTGACCTTCGGGGCGTCACTGGCCACGTCCTGGGCTTCGATCTCGGGCGCGTCCAGGTCCGCGTACTCCGCCTGGTTCCGGCGTCGGCGTATGCGGTCGAACGGCCGGAGAGCCGCCCCGAGGGGTGGATCGAGCTGGGCGCTGACGGCTTCCAGAACTGCGATGTGGCCTCCTCGGCTGGTCGGCCGTAGCCCCTGGTTCTCCAGAACCGCGACCAGCGCCTTGCGCGCTGCGTCGTACAGCAGCTGGTAGGCGCCGATCGCATCGAAAGAAACGACCGCCTGGGCTGCCTTGAGATGATTCGATGCCTGGGCGAGGAGATTGTCGGCCTGCCCCCGGCTTGCGGGCACTCGCTCCAGTTCCTTGCGCGCCAGCATGCCCTCAACCGCCGCGCGGCCCTGCTGCCACTTCATGTCTTATTCTTCCCTTCGAAAATTTCGAGTCGAACCGTCGGCCGGCTTCGGAGGCCGGTGAGGAACGGGTCCGTGCCTGGTCCGCGCCAGCGGGCCGGCGAGACCCGGTGGACGTTGACTTCCCGGCCGAGCATGCGCTCGGCCCTGCGCGCCGCCTCGAACAACTCGTCCTCGTCGGGGCTTCCCACCACGAGAACATCGACATCGTTGGGTACCCCGCCGCGTTCTCCTGAGTAACGGGCTGCCCAGGAACCGTAGATGTGGGCTTCCTCCACCCCGGCCAGTGGCAGCAACAGATCACCGAGCACTGCGATGGGGCCGTAGGTGAGGGCGAACAGCTCGGTCAGCGGGCCGGCCAGACGCCCGTCGACGTTGGCCCGGAGGAGGCGTAGGTTCCCGTGCCGCCGCTCGGCGATCAGCTCCGCTTCGACCAGTCGGTCCGCCTCACGACTGGCGGTCGCACTCGATACGCCGAAGCGCGAGGCGATCTCGGTGAGTGAGGTCTCATCCTGCGGATGCAGATACAGCCAGGCCAGCAACTCTCCTTGAAAGGGGGTACGTAGGAGCGGCAGCAGCGCCGGCGGGGGAGCTTGCATAAGTTGAAGAATAGCTTGCGGCTAATGCAAATACTTGCCCTAGGAGCCGAGATTCGCTCCTACGGGTGATCGTGCTGGTGCGGTACACGCCGTGCCCTGGTGAACTTCTGCCGTCCGGTGCCGGCGGCGAGTTCGCTGAGGCGCTCGCCGATCACGGAAACGCCCGGGCGGGGCTCCTGGGCGTAGTACCGGGGCTTGCGCCGGCGCAGAAGCTCCTCACCGTGCTCGCTCCAGGTGAATCCGGGCTTCCGCAGCAGCTTCCGGAAGACTGTGTCGACGGTCTCCGGGTGGGCGGCGGCCAGCCGGCGGATCGGCAATGGGGCGATCGACTCCTCGCGCAGGTACGTACGCAGCAGGTCCTGGTGCTGCCTACGGCCCGGGAGGGCCGGGTCGGTGAAGAGGTCCCGCAGCGTCCCGTAGTCCGGGTAGAAGTTGAGCCCGTCGACTTCGTCGTAGATGACGCCGACCGTGTCCGATTCCGCGAGTCCTCGCGGCAGTTCGAAGGCCGGGAAGGCCAGACCGGGGAGCCGCCGGCGCCGGGCGAGGTCAGGGAGTTCGGCGACGGCGGCCTCCTGCCGGTGCCGGTAATAGGCGTTGAGCCGGTCCTCGGCTTCGGCAGGGGCAAGGACCAGTTCGTCGCTGCCGCAGAACTCGACGAACGCGGCTCGGTCCTCCCGCATCGAGCGCCATCCCTGCTCGATCTTCTCAGGGTTGCGGAAGACCAGTGAGGGCTGTTCAGTGGCCAGTTGGAGCGCGGCCCGGGCGATCTCGGTGGCGCTGGAGCTCGGGTAGTGCGACATCATGCCGGAGATCAGCCATGCCCTGTCGGCCGACTGGACGGGCACCAGGCAGGTGTGGAGGAATCCTCCCTTGGGCACTCCGCGGAAGGCCGTCCGCCCGACGTTCGAGTACGTGCGGTACTCCAGGTCGTCGACCAGGTTCAGCAGGACGACGGCGTCCCCGTCCTTGCGCCGGATCTCGAAGAGGCCCTCGACCGGGTCGCGCCAGCCCAGCAGCATCTCCCGATCCGCCTCGGTCAAGTCCCGCCGTCCGGACACGAACCGGTCCACCACGGTCGAACCGTCCGGCAAGCGGTACCGCAGGATGAAGTTGTCGACGATCCGGATCGCATCGCCTTCCTCCAACTGCCGCTGAGGCCCGGCGGCCTCCAGGAGGAGGGGCGTCAACCACCGGTCGAACCGCGCGCTCTGGGCGAAGGCGACGAGTGCGCCCTTCAGTTCGGAACTTCGTTCGATCAGGCGCCGCAACGACGCCTCGTCCTCGCTCCGTACAGTGACAGTCATGAGAGCCCTCTCGGTCTTGAAGGTGCCGACGCTCACTGCGCCCAGTAGTGGCGATACGCCTCGACCCACTCCGCTCCGTCCGGCGCCGGATCCGGCAACGGAAGGTCCAGGAGCCCGATCGCCTGCCGGAATCCACCGCGGGTGCACAGGGCGACGATTCTTCCGTCCCGCGAGAGGTCGACGCTGCGCACGGTCACCTCGGCGCCCAGCACCGAGGTGCTGAACGGAACGGCCAGGTTCTCCTCGACGGCGGTGAACAGAGCCGACACCTCCTCGTGCTCGCCGTAGGTGTCGACCGTCGCTTCCTCGACCAGCGCGGCCAGTTCTGGCCTGCTCAGCGTGCCCATCGCGCCACGCTAGCCCACCTGCTCGTGCCGACGTGCGAGTGCTCCGAAACCCCTCCGATTCGCGCGAGTATCGTCGCAGCATGCGACTGAGCACCGTGATCCTCCCCGTCCACCGGTGGAGCGAGGGGCAGAAGATCTGGCGGCGGGCCGAGGAGCTCGGCTTCCACGCCGCGTACACCTACGACCACCTGAGCTGGCGCTCGTTCCAGGACGAGCCGTGGTTCGGCTCGCTGCCGACCCTGACGGCGGCGGCCTGCGCCACCGAGCGGCTCCGCCTGGGCACGCTGGTGTCCTCGCCGAACTTCCGGCACCCGGTGACGCTGGCGAAGGAGCTGATCACGCTGGACGACGTGTCCGGCGGCCGGTTCACGCTGGGGATCGGGGCGGGCGGGACGGGCTTCGACGCGACGGCACTGGGGCAGGAGGCGTGGTCGCCGAAGGAGCGGGCGGACCGGTTCGGGGAGTTCCTGCCGCTGCTGGACGAGCTGCTGCGCAACGACGCCACCACGCGCGAGGGGACGTACTACTCGGCGGTCGAGGCGCGGAACATCCCCGGCTGCGTGCAGACCCCGCGGCTGCCGTTCTACGTCGCGGCGGCCGGCCCGCGCGGGATGAGGCTGGCCGCCGAGCACGGGCAGGGCTGGGTGACGTACGGCGACCCGAAGGGCCCGGCGGACGTGCCGGTGGCGGAGGCGCCGGGCGTGGTCGCGCGGCAGATCGAGAAGCTGACGGCGGCCTGCGAGGCCGTCGGCCGGGACGCGGCCGGGCTGGAGAAGGTGCTGCTCCAGGGTTCGACGGCGGAGAAGCCGCTGGAGTCGCTGGACGCCTTCGTCGATTGGGCGGGTACGTACCGGGAGCTGGGCGTCACCGAGCTGGTGATCCACTGGCCGATCCCCGGCTCGATCTTCGAGAACGACCTGGCCGTGTTCGAACGGATCGCCACCGAGGGCCTCGCGCAGCTGGGTTGAGCCCTCATCGTCCGACGGAGCCGGAGCCCCCGGGAACACCCCGGGGCGCTCCGGCTCCGTCGTGTCGGCGGGGGCCGCTAGGATCTGGCCGATTTCCAGGGGGGATGGTTCCGGATTCCGTGATTCCGCATCACGTGGGTCCGCATGCCCCGGCCGAGTGCGTCGAGTCCGAGACGAAGGACGGCATGACCAGAGACATATCCAGAGGCAGCCGGCTGCGCCGGTCCATCGCGGTGGCGCTGGCGGCGGTGACCGGGTGCGCCGCGGCCGGCCTGGTCGCCCCGGCGGCCTCGGCCGACACGGGCCCGGCGCACACCGTGATCTCCACGGGGGCGGTATGGACGGCGGACACCCGCGTCTACCTCCAGCCCGACGGCGGGGACCGGACCTTCTGGTTCTTCGTCAAGGGGACCGGGATGACCGGTGGCAACAGCGTCACCTTCACCTCCTCCGCGGACCCCTCGCAGACCGTCCGGGCGAGCTTCGGCGGCGACGAGCAGGGCGCGCCCTGCTGGACGCCCAAGGGGTCGCCGAACAGCAACTGCCGGGTGACGGTGCACTTCCCGGGCGGCAGCGCGCCCGGCCACTGGGAGATGACCCAGGTGGAACTCGCCCAGCCCGACGGCTCGGTGTACCGCCAGCCGGTGACGTCCGCCATCGGCACCCAGCTGAAGGTGCCCTCGGTGGAGTTGACGGCCGGCGTCAACCCGATCCAGGCCTCGGGGTTCACGCTGAGCGCCGCCACCGCGGACAACCGCGCCCAGGCCCAGACCGTGACGATGTCGATGAAGGCCACCGACACCGCGGGCCGGATCACCCAGGTCGGCCCCGAGCTGACCGGCGACTGCTGGAGCAACGCCTTCGACCTCGCCTGGTCGGGCGACACGGTCACCATGAAGATCACGGTGCCGACCAGCGCCATGACCCCCTGCGTGGTCACCTCCGTCGAGGTGACCGACGACAGCCAGCGGAACTTCGACGTCAAGGCCCCGGCCGGGCTGGTCATCACCCCGCTCCAGACCCCGGCCACCGCCCTGACGATCGGTGACGTGTCCTTCCAGCACCAGGTGTCGCCCGACGGGGGCACCGTGCCGGTCTCCTTCCCGGTGACGGACTCGGTCCCGATCTCCCGGGTCGAGGTGACGGCGCACGGCCCGGTCTCCGCCGACTGCGCGCCGACCGCCTCGACCTCCGTCCCGCCCGGCACCCTCACCACGAACGTCTCGCTGTACCTGCCGTTCGCCGCGGCCGGGACGACGCCGGACGGCTCGAAGCCGACGGGCTGCCGCCCCGGCCTGTACGCGCTGGAGATCGTCGTCACCGACGCGAACGGCACCCACAGCTTCGGTGCGGCCGGCACCCCGCTGGCCAAGCCGCTGGACATCTCGATGGGCAGCGCGGGCACCTACGTGGCGATGGCGCCGCAGCGCCTGCTGGACACCCGCGGCGGCACCACCCTGCGCGGTCGCGGCGTCACCTCGCTGAAGGTCGCCGGCACCGCGGGCATCCCGGCCGACGCCGTCGCCGTGGTCATGAACGTCACCGCGACCAACGCCAAGGACACCGGGTTCGTCACCGTCCACCCGGCCGGTGAGCCCGCCCCGATCACCTCCAACCTGAACCACACCGCCGGGCAGACCGTCCCCAACGCGGTGACGGTCCAGCTGGGTGCCGGGGGAGCCGTCGAGCTGCTCAACGGCTCGGACGGCGACCTCGACCTGGTCGCCGACGTCACCGGCTACTACGTCCCGGACACCACCGGCGCCGTCTACACCGGCTTCACCCCCAAGCGGGTGCTGGACACCCGGCCCACCCACGTGCCGGCCCGCGGCACCGTCACGGTGAACCTGTGCGACCGGGCCAGGATCCCGTACGACGCCACGGCGGCCGCGCTCAACGTGACCGTCACCGACCCGAAGGACCAGGGCTTCCTGACGGTCTACCCGCACGGGCAGGCGCTGCCGAACGCGTCGACCGTCAACTTCACCCCCGGGCAGACGATCTCCAACACGGCGATCGCCCGGATCGGCGACGGCTGCCTGGTGGACGTCTTCAGCTCGGCGTTCGCGCCGGTCGACATCGTGGTCGACGCCTCGGGCTACTTCGTCCCGGACACCAGCGGCCAGACCACCGACGGCGTCCTGGTCACCGGCACCCCCGTGCGGCAGTACGACAGCCGCGAGGGCGGCGGCCCGATCCCCGGCGGCAGCTCGCTGCTCGGCTGGGGCATGAAGCCGCGGGACTGGGGGATCGGCTCGCTGCTGCTCAACGTGACGGCCACCAACCCGACCGCGGACAGCTTCGTCACCGTCTACCCGGACGCGGGGCCGGTGGACTCCGCCCCGACCGGTGCCGGGCTGCCGGACGCCTCCAACCTCAACTTCACGGCGGGGCAGACCATCCCCAACCTGGTCAACGCCGCGGTGGGCGCCAACGGGTACGTGGACTTCTTCAACCACGTCGGCAGCACCGACCTGGTGGTCGACATGTTCGGGTACTACACCACGGGCGTCGGCGCGAAGCCGGCCCCCGCCACCCCGAAGGCCGCCGGCCCGAAGTCGGCCGCCGCCGCGCCGTCCGCGGCGCCGTCCGCGACCGGGAGCGGTGCCCGGCCGGTGAACCCGCTGGAGCTGCCGGTCGCGCAGGCGCGGACCGCCGCCGGCCGCCCCTGATCCCCGCCCCTCCCGGGTGACCGACGGGTGCCGCCCCGGGTGGGCGGCACCCGTCGCCGTTCCCGCCCGGCGTCCCGGCGTCCCGGCGGGTCGGCGGGCCGGCGGGGCGGCTCAGACCCCGGTGACCGCCTCGGCGCCGTTCGCACAGCCCAGCGCCGAGGCGGCCCGTTCGGCGAAGCCCTTGGCCAGCCCGCCCATCCGCTCGCGGCCGGGGCCGTCCGCGAGGGCCTTCCCGTCCTTGCCGGTGAGCCTGGCGACGGCCCGGAAGCCCGTGCTCCTGCCGTCCAGCGCGCACTGGAAGTCGACCGCCCCGGCGCTGCCGCCGGCGCCGGACAGCACGACGCCGAACCCCGCCTCGACGGTCAGCAGCCGCCCGCCCTCGCCGTTGACCGAGCACCGCACGGAGGCCGGTTCGGTGCCGGTGGCCGCCCGGAAGTCCGTCCGCACGTAGACCCGGGGGGCGCCGCCCAGGACGCCGGGGACGGCAGGGTCGTCGAGCAGACCGCGGCACTCGCCGTGCGACAGGGCGACGGCCGGCGGCCGGTAGGAGGTGTGGTCGAGGTAGAGGTGCCAGCCGAACAGCCCGCCGCCGAGCAGCAGCGCGGCCCCGCCCGCCACCAGGGCCCGGGGGTGCTTCATGAGCACTGCTCCTTCCTCGTGTCGGCCAGCGCGATCCGGGCGACCAGTTCGAGGTCGGACCGCACGGCGTCGCCGGAGCCGCGGACGGCCTCCCCGGCGACGACCTCCAGCTCGACGTAGTCGCTCCCCGCGTACTTCCCGGTCAGACAGCTCGCGGCCACGGCCGCGCCGCCCGGCCAGGAGACGCTGAGGCCGCCGCCCTCGAAGGGGCGGGCGTCCGGGCGCTTCGCGGCCTCGGAGGACAGGGCGAGCTCGCCCTGGCGCCCGACGGACGTGAGGGTGAGCACGGTGCGCCCGTCGATCCGGACGACGCAGGTCCGCGGGTCGGGGCCGAGGAGGGACGCCGTCCGCTCCTCGGAGTCCTGGTCGCCGTCCGGCAGCAGCCGGCCGAGCGGGGTGTCGGCGCCGGTGGGCAGGCGGCAGAGGTGGGCGGAGCGGCCGGCGGCCTCGGCCGGGCGGTGGCCCTGCCAGTCCCGGTAGCCGACGAAGCCGGCGGCCGCCACCGCCACGACCAGCACGGCGGGCAGCAGCAGCGGATCGTGCAGCCGCCCCGCCCACCGGCCCGCCAGGAGCCGGTTCCGGCCGGACGGGTGCCCGCTCACGCGTCGCCCTTCGCGTTGGTGCTGACGTTGTTCGCCGTCCCGCGCGCCATGCCCTGGAGCGCGCTGTCGCGGGCGCTGTTGGCGAGCCGGTCGATGTCCTGGCGGGGGATCGCGGTGCCGGAGCCGGCGTCCCGGACGGCCTGGTCGGCGCCCCTGGCCACCCGGCCCTCGGCCTCGGCGGTGTGGTCGCGGCCCTCTTGGCGGCCGTCCTCGGTGGTGTCGTGCTTGTTGGCCTCGATCACGCTGTCGGCGATCTCGTCGAGCAGCGCGCCGGCGATCTCGCCGCCGAGCGGGACCTTCTCGGTCACGGAGCCGATGACGGCGTTGAAGGCGTCCTTGCCGTAGCCGACGTTCTTCTCCAGCGCGTCGTTGAACTCCTTGTCGGAGGCGGCGTGCTCGTTGTGCACCTCGTCCACCCGGGCCTGGTTGAGGTAGCCGCTGACGACTCCGCCGGACTCCGCGTTGTGCTTGATGTCCGACTCCAGCCGGGCGAAGTCGGTCTCCCCGCTGTCGAGGTGGCCGCGGACGAGCGCGGTGGTGTACGCCTGGTTGGCGTTGGCCACCGCGCCGTAGGCGTCCGGGTCGCGCCCGAGCGCGTCGAGCAGCCCGGCCACGGACGAGGCGTTGAGGTTCGCCGGGGAGCCGTTGACCGGCAGGTCGGTGCCGTGGGACAGGGCGTTCTGCACGTCCCCGATGTACTCGGCGGTCATGTGCCCGAGGCTGCCGCGCATCGCGGCGAGCTTGCCGTCGCCCTTGATGTCGTCCAG
Organism: Kitasatospora sp. NPDC036755; assembly: GCF_040636595.1. Taxonomy (NCBI): domain Bacteria; kingdom Bacillati; phylum Actinomycetota; class Actinomycetes; order Kitasatosporales; family Streptomycetaceae; genus Kitasatospora; species Kitasatospora sp. NPDC036755. Next base: position 6,020 of record NZ_JBEZUT010000142.1, on the reverse strand, counting down.
CGCCCCGTCACCGCCGTGCCGCCCGAAGGTGTCCACGACCCGCTTCATCAGGTCGGACTGCTCGCCGGTGTGGCGGGCGGGCGGCACTGGCCCGGGCTCGTCGTACGGGTGGCCGGTGGTGGCGGCCTCCAGGGCGCGGCCGAAGGCGGCCGGGCCGGCCTGCTTGCTCGCGTCCCACACCTTGGAGTCCCGCGAGGTGGTGTCCGGGATCCAGTCCTTGTCGTGGGAGTAGTACTGGAAGTAGTCCGCGGGCTTGGGCTTGCCGCCCTGGTTGACGGTGCCGTCCTGGTTGTACGCGGTCGGCTGCTCGGTGAAGAACTTGGTGGACGCCTCCGGGCTGTGCGCGAGCGCCTCCAGGATCGCGGTGGTCGGCCGGAAGCCGGAGCCGGCCTCGTCGCCCCCGGTCAGGTTGAAGCCGTGGATCTTGGAGCCGGGCATCGGGGCCGGCCAGTACCGGTCCTGGGTGTCGAGCTGGGTGACGTGCTCGGCGATCGGGTTGATGAAGTGGGCGTCGTAGTTCCCGTTCATCAGGATGCCGGAGAGCACCTGGTAGCCGTACGGCACGTAGTCCAGGCCGGAGGCGCGGTAGGGCTTGTCCCAGACCGGCTGGGAGCCGGCCTTGCGCAGGGCGGCGGCCCACTCGTCGGACAGGTGCGGCTCGTTGGTGGTGCGGGTGGCGGTGGCCAGGCTCAGCCCGAGGTTCTTCTGGAGCTGCTCGTAGGCCTTCCAGCGCGGGTCCTTGTCGTCGCGCGGGTGCGCCGGGTCGCCGACCATGCCGTTCCAGGACTTGATCAGGCCGTCCGGCCCGAGGTCCTGGTAGAACTTGGTGGCGAACTTCGGGTCGTCGCCGTGCGAGGCCAACAGGGAGTTGAGTTCGGTGAGTTCGGGCTCGGAGATGTCCCCGCCCTTGGCGGCGAGCTGGGCGGCGCGCTTGCCGTCCGCCTCGGGGCCGCCGCCGATGGCCTTACCGTTGAAGGACTTCTGGGGGTCGGTCATGCTGTCGGCGCGCAGCGCGTAGGCGATCCGCTCGTCGGCCGCGGCGGCCTCGGCGACGGCGGCGTCGATCGCCTTGCGGGCGGCCGACGCCTTGTCACCCCACTCCTTCTGGTACTCCTGGAGGGCCTCGTAGTCGTGCCGGGTGGCGTTGTCGGCCGGGGGCCAGCTCACGGTGCCGTTGTCGGTGACGGTCAGGCCGGAGGCCCGGGCGTCCGCGACGGCCTTGTCCAGCTTGGTCCTGGCCGCCTTGAACTCGGTCGAGGCCTCCGTGAAGATCGAGGCGAAGGCGTTGGCCTCGGTGACGGCGGCGCTCAACTGCTCGTTGGTGCGCTGGAGTCCGGGGCGCGCCTGGTCGGCCGCGGGCCCGCTCCAGCAGGCGGAGTTGACCTTGGCTATCACCGTGTTGTCCCAGTCGTCGTCCATCGACTTGAGCTTCTGGGCCACGGTGGTCCAGGCGGTGGCGGCGCTGTCGAGGACGCCGAAGTCGGCGGTGCTGAGCTCGTGGAAGTCGACCATGGCTGGACTCCTCTCAGCCGGTGAAGCCGGCCTGGGTGGCCGACTCGTTCCGCTGGTAGTTGGCGGCGGTGGCGCGCAGCGCCTGGGTGGTCTGGCCGATGGTCCCGCCGAGGGCGGCGACGCACTGGTCCCAGGTGCCGGCGGCGCCCGCCGCGGCCTTGCCGGTGCTCCAGTTGGCGAGCGAGGTGGAGACCTTGGTGGTGGCCTCGTCGGCGCCCCGGCCGTCGGTGTTGAGCCGGGCGTGGATCTGGTCGGAGTTGTTCCCCGCGGTGGTGAGCGCGTCGGGGTCGGCGCTGAAGCCGCCGCCCCCGCCCCCTCCGCCGCCGGAGGCCGACGCCGAGTTGATCCGGGTGCGGGCCACCTCCTGGGCGCGGGCCTGGTCGGTCAGGTTCCCGTCCGCGTCGTAGGCCCAAGGGTTCATCATCCGGTCGAACGCCGTCGCCCGATCAGTCATGTCGCTCGGTTCCCTCCCGTGCCGGCACGCTGTACCGGCACCCCCGTCGGCCATAGAACTCGGCAGTGGAACTCGGCAAAGAGTCCGGTAAGTGCTCGGCAAGCACGTAAAGAGTTCGACAAAGGGTACAGGCGGTTCCGCCGGTGCCGAACCCCTAGGGGAGCGGGTGCCCGGCGTCATACCAGAGCAGCAGGGGCGCTCGTCATTCGAGCTCATGACCCGTACCGCACAAGACCGTTACGTTGGTCCCGTGTCCACAGCTGTCATCAAGACGGACGGCCTCACCAAGAGGTATCCCCGTGTCACCGCGCTCGACCAGCTCACCGTCGAGGTGCGGCCGGGCGTGGTCGGCCTGGTCGGGGCCAACGGCGCGGGCAAGTCCACCCTCATCAAGATCCTGCTCGGGCTCGCCCCGGCGACCTCCGGCCGCGGCGAGGTCCTCGGCCTGGACGTCGCCACCCGGGGCTCCGAGATCCGCGCGCAGGTCGGCTACATGCCCGAGCACGACTGCCTGCCGCCGGACGTCTCCGCGACGGAGTTCGTGGTGCACATGGCCCGGATGGCGGGCCTGCCCGCCACCGCCGCCCGTGAGCGCACCGCGGACACCCTGCGGCACGTCGGCCTGTACGAGGAGCGGTACCGCCCGATGGGCGGCTACTCGACCGGCATGAAGCAGCGGGTCAAGCTCGCCCAGGCCCTGGTGCACGACCCGAAGCTGGTGCTGCTGGACGAGCCGACCAACGGCCTCGACCCGGCCGGCCGGGACGAGATGCTGGGGTTGATCCGCCGGGTGCACACCGACTTCGGCATCTCGGTGCTGGTCACCACCCACCTGCTCGGCGAGCTGGAGCGGACCTGCGACCACCTGGTCGTGATCGACGGCGGCAAGCTGCTGCGCTCCTCCTCCACGGCCTCCTTCACCGAGGCGACGGCCGTCCTCGCGGTCGAGGTCGGCGACTTCCCCGAGGACCACCGGGGGGAGCCCGGCCCCGCGGTCCGCGAGCGGCTCGCCGCCGCCGGCCTGTCCGTCCAGCCGGAGGGCTCGCACCAGCTGCTGGTCCGGCTGGCCGACGAGTCGACGTACGACACCATCCGCGACGCCGTGGCCGAACTCGGCCTCGGGCTGGTCCGGTTGGAGCAGCGCCGGCACCGGGTCGCCGAACTCTTCACCGACGCCCAGGACACCGGGCCGGACCAGGACACCGGGCAGAGCCAGGCCACCGGGCCGAACCGGGCCACCGAGCAGAACGAGGGAGGGACGAACGATGCCGCTGCCTCCTGAGACCAGGACCGCCGACACCGGCGTCATCCACGACATCGGCTACCGCGGCTACACCGGCCCCCGGCTCGGCCGTTCCTACGCCACCCGCGCGCTGTTCACCCAGAGCCTGCGCGCCGCGTACGGCCTCGGCCGCTCCGGCAAGTCCAAGGTGCTGCCGATGCTGGTGCTGGGCGTGATCACCGTGCCCGCGACGATCTTCGTGGCGGTCTCGATCGTGATGAAGCGCAACGAGCTGCCGATCGAGTACTCCGGCTACCTCTCCGTCTTCAGCCTGGTGATCTCGGTCTTCCTCGCCTCCCAGGCGCCGGTGCTGTTCTCCCGGGACCTGCGCTACCAGACCGTCCCGCTCTACTTCTCCCGCCCGATCACCCGTACCGACTACGTCCGGGCCAAGTTCGGCGCCATGGTCTGCGCCCAACTGCTGCTGATGGCGGCCCCGCTGCTGGTGCTGTACATCGGCGCGCTGCTCGCCGGGATGGACTTCGGGCACAACACCGGGCACTTCCTGTACGGCCTGGTCGCCGCCGTGCTGTACGCCCTGGTGCCGACCTCGGTGGCCGTGGTGATCGCGGCCGCCACCCCGCGCCGGGGCTTCGGGGTGGCCGCCATCATGGGCTACCTGGCGGTCAGTGCCGCGCTGGGCGCGGCCGCGGTCGGGATCAGCAACCGCAGTACGACCGGGTCTGACGCCCCGCAGTGGATGTCGCTGATCTCGCCCACCGACCTGGTGGAGTCCCTGGTCAACGAACTGTTCGGCCTCGGCGAGGGGTTCGACCGCCGGCACGCGCCGGGCGGCGTCGGCCTGGCGGTGTTCGCGCTCGTCGCGGTGGCCATGGTGGTCGGCTCGTACCGACTGCTGCTGCGCCGTTACCGCCGTGTCTAATCCCAACTGCAGTGTCTGAGAGGGCGGCATGGCCACCATCAGCATCGACAAGGTCTCCCGCTGGTTCGGGAACGTGGTCGCGGTCAACGACATCACCATGACCATCGGCCCCGGCATCACCGGCCTGCTCGGCCCCAACGGGGCGGGCAAGTCCACCCTCATCCACATGATGAGCGGCTTCCTGGCCCCCTCCAGCGGCTCCGTCACCCTGGACGGCGCGCCGATCTGGCGCAACCAGCAGGTGTACCGGCAGATCGGCCTGGTGCCCGAGCGGGAGTCGATGTACGACTACCTGACCGGCTGGGACTTCGTCCTCGCCAACGCCGAACTGCACGGCCTGCCCCAGCCGGGCGCCGCCGCCCGCCGGGCGCTGGACCTGGTGGAGATGGCCCACGCCAAGGACCGCCGCACCGGCACCTACTCCAAGGGCATGAAGCAGCGGGTCAAGATGGCCTCCGCGCTGGTCCACGACCCGTCCGTGCTGCTGCTCGACGAGCCCTTCAACGGCATGGACCCGCGCCAGCGGCTCCAGCTGATGGACCTGCTGCGCCGCTTCGGCGCGGACGGCCGGACGGTGCTGTTCTCCTCCCACATCCTGGAGGAGGTCGAGCAGCTGGCCCGGCACATCGAGGTGGTGGTCGCCGGACGGCACGCCGCCTCGGGCGACTTCCGCAAGATCCGCCGACTGATGACCGACCGCCCGCACCGCTACCTGGTCCGCTCCAGCGACGACCGCCGGCTCGCCGCCGCGCTGATCGCCGACGGCTCCACCAGCGGCATCGAGGTGGACGAGCGGGAGCGGGCACTGCGGATCGAAGCGGTGAACTTCCAGGGCTTCACCACCCTGCTGCCCGCGGTTGCCCGGGAGGCCGGCATCCGGCTGTACACCGTCTCCCCGGCGGACGAATCGCTGGAGAGCGTCTTCTCCTACCTGGTCTCCGCATGAGCGGGCGCATGAGTGCCGCCACCGGGACCGTTGTCGCCCAGGAAGGGGCCGACCGACCATGAACCCCACCGTCGCCAGGCTGACCCTGCGCGGGCTGCTCGGCCGCCGCCGCGGCCTGCTGCTGCTGGTGGTCCCCACCCTGCTGCTGGCCGTCGCGGCCGTCGCCAGGCTGTCCGGTGCCGACGCCCACGAGACGGCCGGCAACATCCTCGGCGCCCTCGGCCTCGGCACCCTGGTCCCGATCCTCGGGCTGGTGGTCGGCACCGGGGTGATCGCCAACGAGATCGACGACGGCTCGATCGTCTACCTGCTCGCCAAGCCGCTGCCCCGGTGGCGGATCGTCACCACCAAGCTGGTCGTCGCGATCGGCGTCACCTGGCTGTTCTCGGTCGTCCCGACGCTGCTGGCCGGGCTGCTGCTGGTCGGCACCCAGGACGGCATGGCGCTCGGCTACACCGTGGCGGTGCTGGTCGCCGGGGCCGCGTACAGCGCGCTGTTCCTGCTGCTCGGCGTGGTCACCCGGCACGCGGTGGTGGCCGGGCTGGCGTACGCCCTGATCTGGGAGTCGACGGTCGGCAACTTCGTCGAGGGCGCCCGCACGCTGAGCATCCAGCAGTGGGGCCGCTCGGTCGCCGAGGCGGTCGCCGGGCAGAACGCGATCACCTCCGACGTCTCGCTCGGGGCGGCCGTGCCGCTGCTGCTGGTGGTCACCGTCGCGGCGACGGTGCTCGCCTCGGTGAAGCTGGCCGGGCTGACGCTGGCCGGCGAGGAGTGAGCCCGGTACCTCCGCTGAGCCCGGCCCCCCGCTGAGCCCGGTTCCTCCGCTGAGCCCGGTACCGGAGCGCGCCGGTACGGCAGTGGGCCCCGGACACCTGAGGGCGACCACCGCGTAGGCGATCAGCGCGCCCGCGACGATCAGCAGGGTGCTCTTCCTGAAGTCGAA
>NZ_JBEZUT010000141.1:0-21291 GCF_040636595.1 Kitasatospora sp. NPDC036755 | reverse complement strand
GGCCGACGGCGGGCCCGACGGGTCGGCGGGCGGAGGTGCCGACGGCGGGCCGGCCGGGAGGTCGAGCTCGGTGGTCGGGCCTCCGCCCGCCGGTCCGCCGGCGCGGTCCGCCGGTGCGCCCTCGCGCCGCGGAACGGCGCTCCCGCCCGCCGGTCCGGAGCCCTCGAGCATGGCCAGCGCCGTCGCGGCGTCGGGCCGTCCCGCCGGGTTCCGGGAGAGCAGGGCGGTGATCAACGGGGCCAGCCGGCCCGCCCGTTGGAGCGGCGGGACGATCGCGAGCGCGATGGCGGCGATCGTCGTCGCGGCCGTCTCGCGCCGGAACGGCGACACCCCCTCGACGGCCTCGTAGAGCGTCGCGCCGAGGCTGAACAGGTCGACGGCCGGGGTGTCCGGTTCGTGGGCCAGCCGCTCCGGGGCGATGTAGTCCAGCGAGCCGACCACGGACCCGGTGGTGGTCAGGACGGTGCCCGCGTGGTTCTTGGCGATGCCGAAGTCGGCCAGCAGCACCCCGCCGTCGTCGGCGAGCATGATGTTGGACGGTTTCACGTCGCGGTGGACGATGCCCGCCCGGTGTGCCGCGGCCAGCGCCCGCAGCACCCCGGCGGCCACCTCGGCGGCCCGCTCCGGCTCCAGCGGCCCGTCGGCCCGGAGCACCTGGGCCAGCGATCGGCCGCGGACCAGCCGCATCACCGTCCACGGGCCGCCGTCCTCCACCACCACGTCGTGCACCGCGACGACGTTGGGGTGGTCGCGGAGCGCGGCCGCGTGGCGGGCCTCCGCCATGGCCCGGGCGATGGCCCGCTCGTGGTCGTCCTCGGAGAGGCCCTCCTCCCATCGGACCTCCTTCACCGCGACCTCGGTGTCCAGCAGTTCGTCCCTGGCCTCCCAGACCTGGCCCATGCCGCCGGCCGCCAGGGATCTCACCAGCCGGAACCGTCCGCCGACGAGCCTGTTCGATGCGGATGACAACTCCATGCGAAACCCTTACGCGACAGATGGGTGACGGAACGTCAGATCGGAACGCCGAGCATACCGAGCGCGTGCGACGGTCCGGGCCCCGATCGGTAACCGTCCGGTGCCCGCCCCGGAGCCGCCCGGGCCGGGCCACCCGGCCGGGCGCGCGGCGCCGGCCCGGCGGGGGCGGGCGAGTGGGCGGGTGGCCGTCGCCACGAGCCCCCGAGTGGACGCCCCACCGGGCGGCCTCCACACACCGTTCGTACAGTGACAACTGCGCTGCGGAGCACTCCGGCTCCGCCGTGGCGCGGCGGCAGTCCTGATCGAACGGACCGGCACGAGGGGCCGCACCCACCCGGTGTTCCCCGCCGGCGGTCGGCCGCCCTCCCGCTACCGGGCCCACCAGGAGGAACAGGTCATGATCTGCATGGAAGCCGGCGGCCTCTCCATGGAGCACGGCGTCACTCGGCCGCCCGGCCCGGCGGGGGGCGAGGAGGTGGTCGTCACCTGGACGGTGACGAACACCGGCTCCGTCAAGACCGGTGCCACCCCGTGCAGCTGGGAGGCGGGCGCCGGCCTGGACATCGTCAGCTCCACCGTCGACGGCGTCGGGTCCGACCCGTACAACAGCACGCTGCCGGCCCTGGAACCCCGTGCCAGGACCACGGCAGCGGTGACCCTGCGGGTCTGGCCGACCGACACCTCCGTCCCCACGGGGATCAACTTCGCCGCCACCACCACGGGCGGCCTACTGTTCGAGACCGTCGCGATCCTCCCCGTCGGACGGGTGGACCTGAAGCTGTCCGGAAACCCAGCCGCAGGCACGGTGAATGCGGATCAACTCGCCAGGTTCGGCTGGAAGTTGGAGAACGGCGGGCCGTCCGTCGCCGGAAACACGACGGTACGGGCCACCCTGCCGGCCGGAGTGGTCTTCGACTCGGCCGACGGGGGCGGCGCCCTCCAGGCGGACGGCACCGTCCTGTGGCAGCTCGGGTTCCTGGGCCCGAAGCGGCCGCACGAGGTGACGGTCACGGCAAAGGCCTCCGCCAAGGCCCAGGACCCCCTGGTCGCCACGGCGGTGGCCTCGTCGGACACACCGGCGACCAGCCCGGCGGTGCCGGTCCCCGTCACCCTGACGCTCCGGGAACTCGCCACACTCACCTGCGCCGAGCCCGTCGTCAGACCCGAGAAGGCCGTCGCCGGGCGGGACCAGGTCACGGTCGGCTGGACCTTCCACAACGCGGGCCCCTCGACCGTCCGGGGCCTGGCCGTCACCGCGACCCTGCCTTCCGCTCTCTCCTTCGTCTCCGCCACTCGGCGCGGTGCGCTCCAGAACGACGGAAAGGTCGTCCGTTGGGCGTTTCCCTCGGTCGAGCCCGGTGACCTGACCGTGGCCGTCACCGCGAGGGTCTCCCCCGACGCCACCGGCGAAGCGACCGTCGAGGCGACGGCCGCCGCCTCGACCACGGATGCCAAGACCGGAAAGCCGATCACCCTCACCATCCCCGGGGCGAGCACGACCGTCACCGCCGAGGCCGAGCTGGCCCTGCGCGGCGCTCCCACGGACCCGCCCTCGGTCGTGGCGGGTGACCGCGACCACCCGGCGACCTTCCGCTGGACGCTCACCGACACCGGGAGTTCCACGGCCACCGGGGTGACCGCACGGGCCACCCTGCCGTCCAACGCCACCTTCGTCTCCGCCAAGCCGACGGCCACCCGGAAGAACACCCCCGCCGGCACCGAGCTCACATGGGACCTGGGCGCCCTGGCGCCGAACCGCCCCATCGACCTCACCGTCACCGCCTGGCCCGCCCCGGACGTGCTCGGCGCGCTCATCGCCACCGCCCGGGCCGACGCGAAGACCCCCGATCCCGAGACCGGGAAACCGGCCACCACCGCCGAGGCCCCGTCCACGGCCCAGGTGACGGCGAAGGCCCAACTCAGGATCACCGAGACCCGGTGCTTCCCTACCGCCGTCCAGGAGAAGGACCAGCTCGCCCTCTCCTGGCACGTGGTCAACACCGGCCCGTCCGTCGCCCGCAAGGTCGTCCGCACGGTGGACCTCCCGAAGGCACTGACCCTCGACACGGACCAGAAGGCCACGCTCGACCCGGTGGACCTGCCGCCCGACCCGCACGGCCGCTGGTTCACCGTCGGCACCGTGGTCGGCAGCACGGACGGCGGCGAGGTCGAAGTGATCGGAAGGTTCACCGGCACCGGCTCGACCGAGGTCCGGCAGTCCATCGAGGTCCCCGCCGAGAAGAGGAAGCGCCCCGCGAACCACTTCCCCTCCGGCTTCCCCGCGATCAGCCTCCCGCCCCCGTTCGGCGGTGGCGCGAGCGGCGGGGACAACGAGGGGAAGGACGACCACAACGACGACGAGGACGAGAAGAACAGGACCACCGGTCTGAAGTTCACCGAGGCGAGGGCGGACCCGGAGAAGGTGGAGCCCGGTGGGGACCTCACCTACTCCTGGACCCTCAAGAACACCGGCCGAAAGGTGGCCGCCAAGAACGTCTGCGTCACCCTCACCCTGCCCGAGGACATCACCCCGACGAAGGTCGACGGCCTGAACGCCCTCCCGACACCCCGGGTGATCACCGGCTGGATCTCCGAGCTCGGCCCGGGCACGTCCCGGTCCGTCTCCGTCCGGGCCACCGTCGGGGACTCCGCCACCGGCGAGCTGTCCGCGCGCGCGTACGCCGTCTCCGCCCAGGCCTACCCGGTCTGGAAGACGGCCACCGCCACCGTCGAGGTCACCTCGAACCTGGACCTGAACGGGACGGTCGCCCCGAACCCGGCGGATCCCGGGAAGCCGGTCACCTACCGCTGGGTCCTGACCGCCAAGGGGCCCTCCTCCGCCTCCTCGGTCACCGCCACGATCACCGTGCCCGAGGGGCTGACCGCCCCGGCCGGCAAGGTCACCGAGGGCGGTTCGCAGCAGGCGGCCTGGCACGAGGACAAGCGCGAACTCGTCTTCGACGGCCTCGGCACCCTGGAGAAGGGCGCGTCGCTGACGATCGAGGCCACCGCCACCGTCGACCAGGGCACCCCCGGCCCCCTGGCGGCGACCGCCCTGGCCCGGGCCGCCGACGCCCCCAAGGTCACGAACACCCTGACGGCCGAGCTCAAGCCGGCGTCGATCCTCACCGGCACGGCCGTCCCCTCCCCGGTGATCGCCGGGCGCGACCTCACCCTGGTGTGGACGCTCACCCACACCGGCGGGCCGGCCGCCGAGAGGATCGACCTCACCGCCGAACTGCCGTCCTCCACCACCTACCTCGCCTCCTCGCACGCCGGAGCCCCGACGAAGGACGGCAAGGAGATCGTCTGGCCGACGATCGACCGGCTGGAGCCGGGCGGGCAGGACACGGTCACCGTCACGGTCCTCGTGGACCCGGCTGCCAAGGAGGGCACTCCTCTTCCCGCCGTGACCGCCACCGCCAAGGCGGGCAGTACCGCCGAGGCCACCGGCACGATCCATCCGGTCCCGGTCACCCGGGCGAGCACGCTCGCCGTCACCGGCACCGGCAGGCCCAGCCCGGTGGCGGCCGGCCGGTCCGCCTCGCTGGTCTGGACGGTGGTCAACCTCGGCCCCTCGGTGGCCTCCGGCGCCACCACCGAGCTCGTTCTGCCCCCGGAGCTGGGCAGTCCGAAGGTCACCGTCTCCAATGGCGCCGGCACGTCCGGCGGCCCCGGCACGACACCCCTGCCCGACGTGGAGCCGGGTGTTCCCGTCACCGTGACCGCCACCGGCACCGCCGGCGTCGACGACCTCGCCCGACCGCCGGGCCCGGTGAGCGGCCGGGCCACCGTCAAGGACCTGCCCGAGGCGGTGGCGCGCGTCGAGATCGACTCCGACGCCGTCCTGGTCCTCACCCCCGACGCGGACACCGCGAAGCAGCGCGCCGTCGACGCCGGTGCCACCGTCGCGTTCACCTGGACGGCCGCCAGGACCGGCGCCTGCGCCACGGGCCCCGCGGCGCTCCGGGTCGTCCTCCCGCCGGAGCTCACCGCCACCGAGGTCCGGGTCGACGGCAAGCCCGCCTCCTCGCTGTCGCAGAGCGACGGACAGCTGGTCGTCGGCCTCGACGGCCTCGCCGCCGGGGAGAAGCAGACGGTGCGGGTCACCGCGCGCGTACAGCCCCAGACGGACACCACCGCCAACGGCCCCGAACCGCTGGCCGTCGTCGCCCGGCTCCGTGCCGACGGCGCGGACTTCGTCGAGCACACCGCCGTACTGGACGTCACCGCCCGCAGCGCCGTACGGATCGACGCCTTCCAACTCCCGTACCCGGTCGCCGCCGGCGCCGAGACCCGGCTGGTCTGGTCGCTCGGCAACGACGGCCCGTCCAGCGCCCGGAACACCTCCTTCGTGCTGACGCTCCCCAGGGACTTCACCTTCCTCGACGCCACCGTGGACACCCTCCCGCGCGGCGGCACCGTCGACCCCGGGCACCCCGGCCGGTGGACCGTCCCGGTGGGGGACGTCGCGCCGGGTGAAGCCGCCCAGATCGCCGTCCGGATCGCCGTCGGCCCCGACCCGGGCGACCGGAAACCCTCCGTCACCCGGTCCGCCACCGTCGGCACCACCACCGGACTCTCCGGCGGCAGCGACCCGGTGCCCGTCGTCCTCGACCCGCGGGTCCTGATCACCACGGCCGTCTCCCCCACCGCGCCGCGGGTCGGCGACAACGTCACCCACGTCTGGAACCTGACCAACACCGGCCGGGCCACCGCGCGCGGAGCCACCTTCGACGTCACCCTGGAGGGCGCCGGGTTCTCCCCCGACCACGGCTCCACCACCGCCCGGATCACCACGCCCGACGGCCGGACGGCGCTCACCCTCGCCGTCCCGGTGCTCGCCGCCATGGCCGAACAGACCGTCACCCTGACCGGGAAGGTCACCGCCGCCGGGACCCTGACGGCCACCCCCGTGCTCAAGGACGGCACCGGCGCCACGATCCCGCCCACCCCCGCCCCGGCCACGACAACGGTCGAGGGCCCGGCCACCTGACCCGTCGCACCCGATCCGCAGGGCCTCCCGGGCCCCGGAAGGACGTCACCCATGCCCGTTCCCCCCGTTCCCCGACCCCGGGCGGCCCTCGTCACCGCGCTCGCGGCCGCGCTCCTCTGCGCCTGCTCCGCCACCGCGCCGTCCGACCCGCCGCCCGCCCCGGAGGCCCTTCCTCCGGTGTCCCTGGAGTTCGGGGCCCGGCAGTGGGCGGACGGCCCGGCCTACACCGACTACGTGGCGTCGATCCGCCGCGCCGTGGCGCCGGCCGTCGACGCGGTGACCTCCGACGGGACCAGCAGGGCGGTACACATCAGTCCGTCGACGGACCAGAGGAAGGCCCAGCCGAGCCCCCAGCCGCCCACGAAGTACACGGAGAACGACTTCGTCGGGCTCCGGGTCGCCGGCCTCGACGGAACGACGCGCATCACCTTCCTGATGCGCAAGGACGACCTCTACATCATCGGCCTGTACAACGAGGCCACCAAGAAGTACGTCAAGCTCGAAGAGGCCGGTGAGACCTGGCGCCGGTATCCCTTCCCCGACAACACTCCCGAGATCACGAGCGCCCAGTACGCGAAGCTCTGCCCCGACATCACGAACGGGAAGCTGCCGATCACCGTCGACAGTCTGAACAAGGCGGTCCTGGCCCTCGCCCGGAACGCGGAGAAGGCCGACAGGAGCCAACTCTGCCAGCCGGCCGTGCTCTTCGCCGAGGCCGCCCGGTTCGCCGCGGTCGCCGGCGCGGTCGCGGCCACGTGGGGGACCCAGGGCGCGCTCACCACACTGAGCGTGGAACAGTACGACTACCTCCTGAACTGGTCCACGATGACGAAGTACGCCTTCTGGAACACCCGGAAGGCCGGCCAGACCCAGGAAGCGGCGACGTACAAGGCGGACAAGCTCGACATCGGGTCGCCGTCATCCCCCCGGTTCGTCTACCGCAGGGGCGGGACACCGACGGTGTTCGACGTCCTCGCCGTCTACAACGGCAACGCCCGGAGGTACGGGGAGTGCGGCGGAGTGTTCAAGGACAAGCCGCCCAAGAAGCCCCCCTACCCGCCCTGTCTGCCGCCCGCGACGTAACGCCGCGGGGCGCGGTGTCCGTCCCGTCAGGGCGTCTGCACCGGGGCGCCCAGGCGGTAGTCGTGCGCGGAGAACGCGGCGGCGACGGCGAAGCGGTCGCCCCGGACGAGCGTCTGGCGCCACTCGATCAGGCGTCCGTCGGCGTCGTGGCCGAGCCGGTCGATGGCGAGCAGCGCGGTGGTCTCGGGGCAGTCGAGCAGGATGCGCTCCCCGCGGCCCGGGACCACGGCGCGGATACGCTCCCAGCCGCCGCAGATCCGGCTGCCGCAGTGGCGTTCGAGCTCGTCGTAGAGCGCGGTGTGGGTGAAGTCGACGTCCAGCAGCGGGTGGGCCACGTCCGCGGGGAGCCAGATCCGGTCGACGGCCAGCGGCTCCTCGTCCGCGAGGCGGACGCGTTCGAGGTAGACGAGCGGCGTGGACTCCTCCATCCCCAGCCGGGCGGCGATGACGCCGTCGGCGCGCCGGTCGAGCGCGCGCACGACGCTGCGCTGGACGGCGCCGACCTCCTCGACGGCGCGGAACAGGCTGTACGCCTCGCCGACGTCCTGCTCCAGCGGGCGGCTCGCGGTGAACCGCGAGGCCCTGCCGCGCTGGGCGGAGACGAGGCCCTCCTCGCGGAGCTTCCGCAGGGCCTCGCGGACGGTGTGCCGGCTGACCCGGTACTCGGCGACGAGGTCGTGCTCGCCGGGGAAGACGTCGCGGAACTCGCCCTCGTCGAGCCGGCGCAGCAGGTCGGCGCGCAGCTGTGCCCAGAGCGGGTTGCCCGTGGATCGGGTGAGGGGCCTGGGGCCGGGCTCGGGGGTCACGGTGCCGTCCTGGGGGTCAGGGGTCGGTTGGGTCGTGCGGGACACGCAGTGAATGTTCGTACCTTCGGGGCGGCGGCACAAAATCGGCGCCCGCCGGTGGAGGCGGGCGCCGAGGGCCGGGGGCCGGTCGCCGGGGGGCCGGTCGCCGGGGCCGGTCAGCGGGAGGCGGGCACAGGGGAGGTGCGCCGTCAGGCGAGGACGCCGATCTGCATGCAGGCGGCCACCGCGAGCAGGACGACGGCGAAGGCCCGCTGCAGTGCGGCGCCGGAGAGCTTGCCCGCCAGCCGTCTGCCGTCCCAGGCCCCGAGGACGGCCGCGCCCACGAAGGGCCCGAAGACCGCCGGGTCGAGAGACACGCCCGTGACCGTCAGCCGGGTGCCGAGGGCGACGACCGAGTTGATCAGGACGACCACCAGACTGGTCCCGACGGCCCTGCGCATCGGCAGCCGGAGCACCGACACCAGCGCGGGTACGGCGAGGAAGCCGCCGCCGACCCCCAGCAGCCCGGTCACCGCCCCCAGGCCCGCTCCGGCGGCCACCGTCCCCAGGGGCCCGCCCCGGGCCGCGCGTTCCCCGGGCCGGCCGGTGGTGCGGCCCGCCCCGGGCGGTGAGCCGGCCGCGCACGTTGTCGGCGGCGAGGACGTCGGCCCACCGCTCCGGGTACTCGGAGGGCACGTCGACGTCCTCGCCCTCGTCCTCGCCCCACTCCTCCTCGACGCCCTCGGCGAGCCCGAGTTCGCGGGCGCGCCGGGCCCGTTCGACGGCCCGCCGGGCGGCGACCTCGCGGACCACCGCGGCGGCGGCCTCCTCCTGGGCGCGCTCGTTCTCGGCGCGCGCGTCGGCGGTCTCCAGGGTGGGCCAGCGGCGGTCTATCGCGGCGTTCATCGCGGCGCCGATGAGCACGGCGAGCGCCACCACGAAGATCCACAGCAGGACGGCCACCGGCGCCGCCAGCGAGCCGTACACGGAGGGGCCCTCGACCGAGCTGACCAGGTAGACCCGCAGGCCGATGCTGCAGAAGACCAGCACCACCAGGGCGACCAGGGCGCCGGGGATGTCCTCGCGCCACGGGGTCGAGACCGGGACGGCCAGGTGGTAGAGGGTGGTCAGCGAGACGATCAGCAGCACGATCGCGACCGGCCAGTAGAGGGCGCCGACCAGCCCGGCGACCCCGGGCACGGCGTTCTCCAGCAGCCCGGGCCCGGCCATCAGCAGCGGCAGCACCAGCGAGCCGATCACCAGGGCCCCGA
Source organism: Kitasatospora sp. NPDC036755 (assembly GCF_040636595.1). Lineage (NCBI taxonomy): Bacteria > Bacillati > Actinomycetota > Actinomycetes > Kitasatosporales > Streptomycetaceae > Kitasatospora > Kitasatospora sp. NPDC036755. The sequence continues at coordinate 12,181 of NZ_JBEZUT010000141.1, read as the reverse complement.
GGTAGAGGCCGAGCGACATCGTCCGGGTCTTGACGATGCCCCGCTTGCCGTCCAGCCCGTACATGACGGTGATGGTGTCGATGAAGATGTAGAGGGCCCTGGAGCCGGACCACAGCGACAGCAGGAAGCCGATCGAGACGAGGTCGGGCCGGGCGGTGTCGAACACCTGGTTCAGCAGCGGGACCACGACGTCGTTGACGGAGGAGTCCGACAGCACCGTCCCGGAGGCCGCGACGATGTCGTGCTTGAGCCGGTCGATGGTGCCCGCGTCGAGGAACTGGTCGAGGTAGCCGAGGGTGCCGGCGAGGCCGAGCAGCAGCGGCGGGATCGACAGCAGGGTGAAGAAGGCCGCTTCCGCGGCCAGCCCGGTGACCCGGTACTCGACGCAGGTGTTGGTGGTGTCCTTCACCAGTTCCCACGCCGTACGGCGCCAGGTGGCCTGTTTGACCGCGCGCCGGGAGCCCTTGCCCCTGCGCCGGGAGGGCCGCTCGGCGTTCGTTCTGCTCGTATCGCCTGCTGCTTGCACAGGGCCAACCGTATCGGGCCGGGGCCCGGCGGTTGATCTCCCCGGGGGTACGGGCGCGTGCGCGGGCCAATGGCCGGACGCGCGGCCGGGCCCGCGGAGGGACGCCGGGCGGACGCGCGGCCGGGCCCGCGGAGGGACGCCGGGCGGGGAGCGGCGGGAACGTCCGGTTGTCCCACATGACGATACGTCAGCGTCCAACATTCGGATGTTAGTGGACCGCGAGTCCCGCGCCGTGCGAATCTCTTGCCATGCCTAGCGCCGGAACCACCCTAGTAGGTCGACTCCACGTCGATCTCCTTCGCGTGTCCAGCGCCATCTGTCCGGTGACCTGAGCTCCCACTCCGCCGCTCCCCGCACCCGGCGCCGATCCTCCCGCCATCCCCGCCGCCGCGGATGCGCAGGCGCCCGCCCGGTCCTGGTCACTGCCCTCAAGGCCTTGAGAAATCCGCAGGTCAGAGCAGCACCGTTCGGCCGAGCACGCCCCGCGACCCATTCGGCGCCAGCGCCACCCGCCCCGAAGGACTTCACCATGGCCACCTCCCCCGAGACCGTCGAGCCCACGGCCGACCGCCCCGCCGAGCGACGCCCCGCGGCGGCCCGCAAGGTGACCCGCCACCGCGGCGAGGGCCAGTGGGGCATGGGGCACTTCACCCCGCTGAACGTCAACGAGCAGTTCAAGAAGGACGACGACGGTCTCAATGTGCGGACACGCATTGAGACGATCTACGCGAAGCGGGGCTTCGACTCGATCGACCCCGCCGACCTGCGCGGCCGGATGCGCTGGTGGGGCCTCTACACCCAGCGCAAGGAGGGCATCGACGGCGGCAAGACCGCGATCCTGGACCCGCACGAGCTGGACGCCGAGTTCTTCATGCTCCGGGTGCGCATCGACGGCGGCCGGCTGACCGTCCCCCAGCTGCGGGCGATCGCCGAGGTCTCCGAGCAGTACGCCCGCGGCACCGCCGACCTGACCGACCGCCAGAACATCCAGTACCACTGGATCCGGATCGAGGACGTCCCGGCGATCTGGCAGAAGCTGGAGGCCGTCGGCCTGTCCACCACCGAGGCCTGCGGCGACACCCCGCGCGTCATCCTCGGCTCCCCGGTGGCCGGCATCGCCGAGGACGAGATCATCGACGGCACGCCCGCCATCGAGGAGATCCAGCGCCGTTTCATCGGCAACCCGGACTTCTCCAACCTGCCGCGCAAGTTCAAGTCCGCGGTCTCCGGCTCCCCGCTGCTGGACGTCGCGCACGAGATCAACGACATCTCCTTCGTCGGCGTTGTCCACCCCGAGCACGGGCCCGGCTTCGACCTGTGGGTCGGCGGCGGCCTGTCCACCAACCCCAAGCTGGGTGTGCGGCTCGGCGCGTGGGTGCCGCTGGACGAGGTGCCGGACGTCTTCGGCGGCGTCATCGGGATCTTCCGCGACTACGGCTACCGGCGCCTGCGCAACCGCGCCCGGCTGAAGTTCCTGGTCGCCGACTGGGGCGTGGAGAAGTTCCGCCGGGTCCTGGAGGACGAGTACCTGAAGCGCGCGCTGGTCGACGGCCCCGCCCCGGCCGAGCCCGCCGCCCGCTGGCGCGACCACGTCGGCGTCCACCGGCAGAAGGACGGGAAGTTCTACATCGGCTTCGCGCCGCGCGTCGGCCGGGTCGACGGCAAGCTGCTCGGCCGGATCGCCGACCTCGCCGCCGCCCACGGCAGCGACCGGGTGCGCACCACCGCCGAGCAGAAGATGCTCGTCCTCGACATCGCCGAGGAGCACGTCGACTCCGTGGTGGCCGGCCTGGAGGAGCTCGACCTGCGGGTCACCCCCTCGCCGTTCCGCCGCGGCACCATGGCCTGCACCGGCATCGAGTACTGCAAGCTCGCCATCGTCGAGACCAAGGAGCGCGGCCGCACGCTCATCGACGAGCTGGAGCAGCGCCTGCCGGACTTCACCGAGCCGCTGACCATCAACATCAACGGCTGCCCGAACGCCTGCGCCCGCATCCAGGTCGCCGACATCGGCCTCAAGGGCCAGCTGGTCACCGACGAGCACGGCGACCAGGTCGAGGGCTACCAGGTGCACCTCGGCGGCGCGCTCGGCCTGGAGGCCGGCTTCGGCCGCAAGGTCCGCGGCCTCAAGGTCACCAGCGCGGGCCTGGCCGACTACGTCGAGCGCGTGCTGACCCGCTACCGGGGCGACCGCGCCGAGGGCGAGCGCTTCGCCCAGTGGGCGGCCCGGGCGACCGAGGAGCAGCTGTCGTGAGCGAGCGAGCGGCCCCTTTCTTCTGCCCGTACTGCGGGGACGAGGACCTGCGCCCCTCCGAGGCCGGGCACGGCGCCTGGGAGTGCCACGGCTGCCGCCGCGCCTTCCAGCTGAAGTTCCTCGGCCTGCTGTCACCGACCGACCACGGGGGTACGTCACATGAGCAGCACCGCGACTGACCACGCGGCCCTGGCCGAGCGGGCCGGCCGGGAACTGGAGGAGGCCACCGCGCAGGAGGTCCTCCGGTGGGCTGCCGACACCTTCGGCCGGCGGTTCTGCGTCACCTCCTCGATGGAGGACGCGGTGGTGGCGCACCTGGCGTCCTCGGTGTTCCCGGGGGTGGACGTGGTGTTCCTGGACACCGGCTACCACTTCCCGGAGACCATCGGGACGCGCGACGCGGTGGCCGCGACCATGCCGGTCAACGTCATCACGCTCACCCCGCTGCGCACGGTGGCCGAGCAGGACGCCGAGCACGGGCCGAACCTGCACGACCGCGACCCGGACCTGTGCTGCGCGCTGCGCAAGGTCGAGCCGCTCAACCGGGGCCTGGCCGGCTACGACGCCTGGGCCACGGGGCTGCGCCGCGACGAGTCGCCGACCCGGGCGAACACCCCGGTGGTGTCCTGGGACCCGAAGCGCCGCAAGGTCAAGATCGCCCCGATCGCCCGCTGGACGCAGGAGGACGTGGACGCCTACGTCGCCGCCAACGGGGTGCTGCTCAACCCGCTGCTGTGGGAGGGCTACCCGTCGATCGGCTGCTCCCCGACGTCCTGCACCCGCAAGCCCGCCGAGGGCGAGGACGCCCGGGCCGGCCGCTGGTCCGGCTCCGGCAAGACGGAGTGCGGCATCCACCTCTGAGACCCCGACCGCCCGGGCACCGACCGTCCGGGCACCGCCCCCACCGTGTAAGGAAGACACCGTGACAGCTCACACCCAGGCCGCCGACCCCGCCGCAGAGGCGGCCCGCACGGCCGCCCCCTGCGAGCGCGGCGCCACCGTGTGGCTGACCGGGCTGCCCAGCGCCGGCAAGACCACCCTCGCCCTCGCCCTCGCCGAGCGGCTGCGCGCCGAGGGCCACCGGGTCGAGGTCCTGGACGGCGACGAGATCCGCGCGTTCCTCTCCAAGGGCCTCGGCTTCTCCCGCGAGGACCGCCACACCAACGTGACCCGGATCGGCTTCGTCGCCGAGAAGCTCGCCTCCCACGGCGTGAAGGTGCTGGCCCCGGTGATCGCCCCGTTCGCGGACGCCCGGGCCGCGGTGCGCGAGCACCACGGCGCCAACGGCACCGAGTTCCTGGAGGTGCACGTCGCGACCCCGGTCGAGCTGTGCGCCGAGCGCGACGTCAAGGGCCTGTACGCGAAGCAGGCCGCCGGGGAGATCTCCGGCCTGACCGGCGTCGACGACCCGTACGAGGTGCCGCGGGACCCGGAGCTGCGCCTGCAGACCCAGGGCCGCGAGGTGGCCGAGTCCGCCGCCGAACTGCACGTCTTCCTGACCGAGAGGGGCCTGGCATGACCACCGCGACCGACACCCCGGGCCGCACCGGCGCGCCCGAGCAGGACCCGCGGAGCCCGTTCGCGCTGTCCCACCTGGACGCGCTGGAGGCCGAGTCGGTGCACATCTTCCGCGAGGTCGCGGGGGAGTTCGAACGCCCGGTGATCCTGTTCTCCGGCGGCAAGGACTCCATCGTCATGCTGCACCTGGCGCTCAAGGCCTTCGCGCCCGCCGCGATCCCGTTCTCGCTGCTGCACGTCGACACCGGGCACAACTTCCCCGAGGTCATCGCCTACCGCGACCGCGTCGCCGCGCGGCACAGCCTGCGCCTGCACGTCGCCCACGTCCAGGACTTCATCGACCGCGGCGTGCTGCGCGAGCGCCCCGACGGCACCCGCAACCCGCTGCAGACCGTCCCCCTGCTGGACGCCATCGAGACGAACCGCTTCGACGCCGTCTTCGGCGGCGGCCGCCGCGACGAGGAGAAGGCCCGCGCCAAGGAGCGCGTCTTCTCGCTGCGCGACGAGTTCGGCGCCTGGGACCCGCGCCGCCAGCGCCCCGAGCTGTGGTCGCTGTACAACGGCCGCCACGCGGTCGGCGAGCACGTGCGGGTCTTCCCGCTGTCCAACTGGACCGAGCTGGACGTCTGGCAGTACATCGAGCGCGAGGGCATCGAGCTCCCGGCGATCTACTACGCCCACGAGCGCGACGTCTTCGCCCGCAGCGGCATGTGGCTGACCGCCGGCGACTGGGGCGGCCCCAAGGACCACGAGCCCGTCGAGCGGCGGCTGATCCGCTACCGCACGGTGGGCGACATGTCCTGCACCGGCGCCGTCGACTCCGACGCCACCACCATCGAGGCCGTCATCGCCGAGATCGCCGCCTCCCGCCTCACCGAGCGCGGCGCCACCCGCGCCGACGACAAGCTCTCCGAGGCCGCGATGGAAGACCGCAAGCGCGAGGGGTACTTCTAACCATGACCAGCACCACCGCCCAGCACGCCACCGCCACCTCGCTGCTGCGCTTCGCCACCGCCGGCTCCGTCGACGACGGCAAGTCCACCCTCGTCGGCCGCCTCCTGCACGACTCGAAGTCCGTGCTCGCCGACCAGCTGGAGGCCGTCGAGCACGCCTCCCGCAGCCGCGGCCAGGAGACCCCCGACCTCGCGCTGCTCACCGACGGCCTGCGCGCCGAGCGCGAGCAGGGCATCACCATCGACGTGGCCTACCGCTACTTCGCCACGCCGCGGCGCCGGTTCATCCTCGCCGACACCCCCGGCCACGTGCAGTACACCCGCAACATGGTCACCGGGGCCTCCACGGCCGAGCTCGCCGTCGTCCTCGTCGACGCCCGCCACGGCGTCGTCGAGCAGACCCGCCGGCACGCCGCCGTCGCCGCGCTGCTGCGCGTGCCGCACGTCGTCCTCGCCGTCAACAAGATGGACCTGGTCGGCTACGCCGAGCCCGTCTTCGCCGCCATCGCCGCCGAGTTCACCGCCTACGCCGCCTCGCTCGGCGTCGAGGACGTCCTCGCCGTCCCGATCTCCGCCCTCGCCGGGGACAACGTCGTCGAACCGTCCGCGCACATGGACTGGTACGGCGGCCCGACGCTGCTGGAGCACCTGGAGACCGTCCCGGTCGGCAGCGACCCGAGCGACCGGCCGGCCCGCTTCCCCGTCCAGTACGTGATCCGCCCGCAGACCGAGGAACACCCCGACTACCGCGGCTACGCGGGCCAGTTGGCCTCCGGCGTGCTGCGGGTCGGCGACACCGTCACGGTGCTGCCCTCCGGGCGCACCAGCACCGTCGCCGGGATCGACGCCCTGGGCCGCGAGAGCGACGTCGCCTGGGCCCCCCAGTCGGTGACCGTCCGCCTCGCCGACGACATCGACGTCTCCCGCGGCGACCTCATCGCCGCCGGCCCCGCGCCCGTGCCCACCAAGGACATCGAGGCCACCGTCAGCCACCTCGACGAGCGGCCGCTGCGCGCCGGCGACAAGGTCCTGCTCAAGCACACCACCCGCACCGTGCGGGCGCTGGTCAAGGAGATCAGCTACCGGATCGACATCACCGCGCCGATCGGCGAAGGGGGCCTGGAACAGCGCCCCGCCCCCGACGGGCTGGACGTCAACGACATCGGCCACGTCGTCCTGCGCACCGCCGAACCGCTGGCCCTCGACCGCTACACCGACAACCGCCGCACCGGCTCGTTCCTGCTCATCGACCCGGCCGACGGCACCACCCTCACCGCCGGCATGGCGGGCGAGGCCTTCGCCACCGCACCCACCACCGGCACACCCGACGAGGAGGACTGGGTCTGATGCCCAGCGAGGCGTTCTCGGGCATGGACAAGGAAGGCGGCCGCATCGGCAGCGGCGCCCTCGGCAGCGGCCAGGGCGGCCTGGCCCGATGTGTGGGCCGACAGGGCTGAGAACGCCCTGTCACCGGGCTGTCTCCCCCCACAGCCGCCCGGCTTGCCCCGGCACACCGCTGCCGCGCGCACCACCTTCCGCAACCTTCCACCCGAGACCGCCTCCTGACGGTCCGTCCGCGAACAGGACTCACCATGGCACCGAACCCGGCACCCTCGCATACCCTTTCCCGCCCCCACGCCGGGCGGATCAGACGCACCGCCGCCGCGGCCGTGGCCGGCCTGACCGCGGCGGCCCTGCTCTCCGCCTGCGGCTACGGCTCCAAGGCCGACAAGCCCTCCGGCGCGAGCAACTCCGCGGCCACCTCCGGGGATTCCGGGGTGAAGCTGTCCGCGGACACCGTGAAGATCGGCTACTTCGCCAACCTCACCCACGGCACCCCGCTGGTCGGCCTGCAGGAAGGCATATTCCAGAAGGAGCTCGGCTCCACCCAGGTCAAGACCCAGGTCTTCAACGCGGGCCCGGCCGAGATCGAGGCGCTCAACGCCGGCTCCATCGACATCGGCTGGATCGGCCCCTCCCCCGCGATCAACGGGTACACCAAGTCCGACGGCCAGTCCCTCAAGATCATCGGCGGTTCGGCCTCCGGCGGCGTCAAGCTCGTCGCCAACCCGGACAAGGTCGCCTCCCTGGACGACCTCAAGGGCAAGAAGATCGCCACCCCGCAGCTGGGCAACACCCAGGACGTGGCCCTGCTCAACTACCTCGCGGGCAAGGGCTACAAGGTCGACGCGGCCTCCGGCGCCGGCGACGTCTCGGTGGTGCGCACCGACAACAAGGTCACCCCCGACGCCTACAAGTCCGGCTCCATCGACGCCGCGTGGGTGCCCGAGCCCACCGCCTCCAAGCTCGTCACGCTCGGCGCGAAGGTCCTGCTCAACGAGAAGGACGTCTGGCCGGACAAGAAGTTCGTGATCACCAACATCATCGTCTCGCAGAAGTTCCTCAAGGAGCACCCGGACGTGGTGGAGGCCGTGCTGCGCGGCTCGGTGAAGACCAACGCCTTCATCAAGGCCGACCCCGACAAGGCCAAGGCCGACGCCAACGAGGCGATCAAGAAGGAGGCCGGCAACTCCCTGGAGCCCGCCATCCTCGACCCGGCCTGGGCCGACATCGACTTCCTGGACGACCCGCTGGCGAACACCCTCCAGGCCGAGGCCGACCACGCCGTCACCGCCGGGCTGCTCAAGAAGCCCAACCTGAACGGCATCTACGACCTCACCCTGCTGAACAAGGTCCTCGCCGCCCAGGGCCGGCCCGCCGTCGCGGACGCCGGGCTCGGCGCCAAGTAGCGCCCACGGCAGCGCCGTTCGCCCCGAACGCCGCTCGCCCCGACTCCGCGGTCCGGCCCCCGCCCGCCCGGTCGATCCCCGATCGATGCCCACCGGGACGGGCGGGGCCCGGGCCACGGCCCCGACCTCTCCCTCCGTGCCTGGAGGGGCTCATGACCACTCACGCAGGAGGTGCCCGGATGACTCCGGCACTGACCACCTCGGCGGACGCCCCCGACGCCGACGCCCAGGACGGCGCACCCGCCGTCCGGATCTCCCACGTGCACAAGTCCTTCGGCCGCCCCGGCGCCCTGACCCACGTCCTGGACGACATCACCCTCGACGTGGCCCCCGGCGAGTTCGTCACCCTGCTCGGCGCCTCCGGCTGCGGCAAGTCCACCCTGCTCAACCTCGTCGCCGGCCTCGACCGGCCAACCGGCGGCAGCATCGAGGTGCCCGGCGGCCGCCCCGCGCTGATGTTCCAGGAACACGCCCTGTTCCCCTGGCTCACCGCCGGCCGGAACATCGAACTCGCCCTCAAACTGGCCGGCGTCGCCCGCCCCGAACGCCGCGCCGAGGCCGAGCGCCTCCTCGAACTCGTCCGCCTCACCGGCGCGTACGGCAAGCGCGTGCACGAGCTGTCCGGCGGCATGCGCCAGCGCGTCGCCATGGCCCGCGCCCTCGCCCAGGGCAGCAAGGTCCTGCTCATGGACGAGCCCTTCGCCGCCCTCGACGCCATCACCCGCGACGTCCTGCACGACGAGATCACCCGCATCTGGGCCGAACGGCGGCTGACCGTGCTGTTCGTCACCCACAACGTCCGCGAGGCCGTCCGCCTCGCCCAGCGGGTCGTCCTGCTCTCCTCCCGCCCCGGCCGGGTCGCCCGCGAGTGGCGGATCGACCTGCCCCAGCCGCGCCGCATCGAGTCCGCCGGCGTCGCCGACCTGTCCGTCGAGATCACCGAAGAACTGCGTGGGGAGATCCGCCGCCATGGCCAGCACTGACACCACGCTCACCAAGGCCGACCGGGGCACGAGCGACACCGCCGGCGTCGGTGCCGGACTGGACGCCCTCGACGCCGTGACCGCGCAGCGCGGATCGCTCGGCGAGGCGCTGCGCAGCAAGGCCCTGCCGCCGCTGATCGGCGTCCTGGTCGTGCTCGCGCTCTGGCAGGGCGCGTACAGCCTCGAACTCACCTCCTCCTACAAGCTGCCCAGCCCGGCGGACGTGTGGCGCTCCGCCCAGGACCTCTGGTACCAGGGCACGCTGCTCTCCATCGTCTGGACCAGCGTCTGGCGCGGTCTGTCCGGCTTCCTGCTCGCGGTGGTCATCGGCACCCCGATCGGGCTCGTCGTCGCCCGGGTCAGACCGGTGCGCACCGCCATCGGGCCGGTCCTGCAGGGCCTGCAGTCGCTGCCCTCGGTCGCCTGGGTGCCCGCCGCCGTCATCTGGCTCGGCATCAACGACTCCATGATGTACGCCGTCATCCTGCTGGGCGCCGTCCCCTCGATCGCCAACGGCCTGGTGGCCGGCATCGACCAGGTGCCGCCGCTGTTCCTGCGCGCCGGACGCACCCTCGGCGCTACCGGCCTCAGCGGTGCCCGGCACGTCCTCGTCCCCGCCGCCCTGCCCGGTTACCTCGCCGGGCTCAAGCAGGGCTGGGCCTTCTCCTGGCGCTCCCTGATGGCCGCCGAACTCGTCGCCTCCTCACCCGACCTGGGCCGGGGCCTGGGCCGTTTCCTGGAGGACCAGCGCGAGTTCTCCGACATGTCCGGCGTCCTGCTCGGCATCATCCTCATCCTCTTCGTCGGCATCGCCATCGAACTGCTCGTCTTCACCCCGGACTGGCTCCGCCGGGCCGAGACCCTCGAACCGGCCGTCACCCACCTGATCGCCGGCGACGACGAACCCGGCGACGGCCGCACGTTCCCCGTGGTGTCGCCCCGCGACGGCCGGGTGCTGGCCCGGGTCGCCGACGCCGGGGCGGCCGAGGTCGACGCGGCCGTCGCCGCCGCCCGCCGCGCCTTCGACCACGGCCCCTGGCCGCGGCTGTCCCCCGCCGAACGCGGCCGCGTCCTGCTGCGGATCGCCGACCTCCTGGAGCAGCGGCGGGCCGAACTGGCGCTCACCGTCAGCCTGGAGATGGGCAAGCCGATCACCGACGCCCACGACGTCGAACTGCGGGCCGTCATCACCACCTTCCGCTGGTACGGCGGGCTCGCCGACAAGCTCACCGACGAGTCCCCGCACACCGCGCCCGACGCCCTGGCCCTCGTCACCCGGGAGCCCGCCGGCGTCGTGGGCGCGGTCGTCCCCTGGAACTTCCCCCTCACCCTGGCCGGTTGGAAGATCGCCCCGGCGCTGGCCGCCGGCTGCACGGTCGTCCTCAAGCCCTCGGAGCACTCACCGCTGTCCGCCCTGCTGCTCGGGCGGATCGGCCTGGAGGCCGGGCTTCCGCCGGGCGTCCTCAACGTCGTGGCCGGCGACGGACCCGTGGCCGGCCGCGCCCTCGGCCTGCACCCCGACGTGGACGTCCTCGCCTTCACCGGCTCCACCGCCGTCGGCCGCCACTTCCTGCACTACTCCGCCGACTCCAACCTCAAGCGGGTCTGGCTGGAGCTGGGCGGCAAGTCGCCCAACATCGTCCTGCCCGACGCCCCCGACCTGGACCGGGCCGCGGCCACCGCCGCCTGGGGCATCTTCTTCAACCAGGGCGAGATGTGCACCGCCCCCTCCCGGCTGCTGGTGCACCGCACCGTCGCCGAACGGGTCACCGAGGCGGTCGTGGCCCGCGCCCGCGCCCTGCGCGTGGGCGACCCGCTCGACCCCGCCACCGAGATGGGCGCCCTGGTCGGCGAGGACCACCTCGACCGGGTGCTCGGCCACGTCCGCACCGCCCTCGACGACGGCGCCCGCCTGCGCACCGGCGGCGCCCGCACCCTGGCCGGCACCGGCGGGACCTACCTCGAACCGACCGTCTTCGACCAGGTCGCCCCGGACAGCCGGCTCGCCCGCGAGGAGGTGTTCGGCCCGGTGCTCTCCGTCCTCGCCTTCGACGACCTCGACGAGGCCGTCGCCCTCGCCAACGCCACCGACTACGGCCTCGCCGCCGGCCTGTGGACCTCCGACCTCTCCACCGCCCACACCGTCTCCCGCGCCCTGAAAGCCGGTACGGTCTGGGTCAACTGCTACGAGGAGGGCGACCTCACCGTGCCCTTCGGCGGGAGGAAGCAGTCCGGCAACGGACGCGACAAGTCCGCCCACGCCCTGGAGAAGTACACCGAACTCAAGACCACCTGGATCCAGCTGTGACCCACCGTCCGCTCATCGCGGTGCCCGCCCGGTTCGCCGCCTCCACCTCCGCGCTGCGGTACGCCGCCGAGGTCAGCGCCAGGGCCTTGGTCGAGGCCGTCTGGCGGGCCGGCGGCGAGCCCGTCACCCTGCATCCGCACGCCCCCGGCGGCACCGCCGACCCCGCCGAGGTGGCCGGGCGGCTCTCCCGCTTCGACGGGCTGCTGCTCCCCGGCGGCGGGGACCTCGCCCCCCACCGCTACGGCGCGGCCGGCACCCACGCCGCCGTCTACGACGTGGACGACGAGCAGGACGCCTTCGACCTCGAACTCGCCCGGCAGGCCCTCGCGGGCCGGGTGCCGCTGCTGGCCGTCTGCCGCGGGCTCCAGGTGGTCAACACGGTGCTGGGCGGCACCCTGCACCAGGACATGGGCGGCCCCGGGCGCGAGCACCGGCACGTCCGGCACCCCGTCCGGCCCGCCCCGGGCTCCCTACTGGCCGGGATCACCGGCGGCGGCGAGGTCACCGTGTCCTGCTACCACCACCAGCACGTGGACCTGCCGGGGGAGGGGCTGAGCGTCACCGCCCGGGCCGCCGACGGGACCGTCGAGGCCGTCGAACTCCCCGGGCACGACGGTTGGTTCGCGGCCGTGCAGTGGCACCCGGAGGACACCGCGCACGAGGACCGGGCGCAGCAACGGCTCTTCGACGCGCTCGTGCGGGCCGCCCGCGGAGCCGCCTGAGCCCACGGTGCCGCCGGAGCCCGCCGAGCCGCCCGAGCCCGCCGAGCCGGCTGTGCCCGAGCCGGCCGGTGGGCCCACTCCGAGCAGGTCACCGCCGCGGTGGACCCGTTCAAGATGCAGGGCGCCGTCTCCCAGGACGGCACCACCGCCTACGCGACGGTCAACTA
>NZ_JBEZUT010000140.1:0-21351 GCF_040636595.1 Kitasatospora sp. NPDC036755 | reverse complement strand
AAGCTAAGCCTTACAGCGCCGATGGTACTGCAGGGGGGACCCTGTGGGAGAGTAGTCCCCCGGCGGCCGGGGCTGCTGGCCGCCGTCCTGGCCGGCCACGACCTGGCCGTGGCCACCTCCGGCACCGCCGAGCGCGGCGCGCACGTCCTCGACCCGCACACCGGCCGCCCGGCCGAGGGCCTGGCCTCGCTCACCCTGGTCGGCGCGCCGGGCACCGGCATCGCCCGCACCGACGCCTGGGCCACCGCCGCCTTCGCCATGGGCGCGGACCGCGCCCTCGCCTGGGCCGCCCGCCGGCCCGGCATCGAGGCCCTGGCCGTGCTGCCGGACGGCACCAAGCGCTGGACGCCGGGCCTGCCCGGGCACCTGCCGGCGAGCGGTCCCGCGGACTGGCGGTCCGCCGTCGGCTGACGGACCGGGGCCGCGGAACGCGCGTTCCGGATGCGGAACGGGCGTTCCCGGGAACGCGCGTTCCCGGAAACCTTCGTTCCCCCGCTCCGCCCCGGTTCTACGGCCGCTCCTGCTGCGCCGCCCGCCAGGCCTCCCGGGCCACCAGCGGCGCGAGGTACGACCAGCGCCGCGAACCGTCCGGGCAGGTGCCGCCCTCGACCAGTTCGGAGACCGTCCGGCGGGTGAACGGCACCCAGACGGCCATGTCGTGCTCGAAGGTGCTGTGGCAGGCCTCGCGACGGCGGTCGATCGCGGCCGCGTCCAGCCGGGACCGGACGGTGGCCACCAGCGTGTAGCAGGAGGCCGGCTCGCTCCAGCCCAGCCAGGTGATCGCGGTCGGCCCGACGTCCTCCGGCAGCAGCCCCAGCTCCTCCTCCAGGGCCCGCCGGACCAGTCCGTAGAAGTCCTCGGCGGCGCCCGGCTCGTCGCGGTACTTCATCGTCTCGTTGATCCCGACCGTCCACTGCGCCGGGAAGGTCTCGACCGCCAGCGAGCGGCGGAGCAGCAGCAGCCGCCCCGACCGGTCCCGGACCGCGACACAGGCGCTGACCATCGTGGGCGGCGCCACGGCCACGAAGCTCGTCAGGCCCCGGTCCAGCGCCTCGCGCAGCAGCCGGGCCGCCTCCGGGTCCTCCCGGCCCAGCCCCGTGGTGGCCATGCACTCCGCGTAGTCGCTCTCGGCGATGTCCACCTCGCAGACGCGCGCGCCGCCGTGCTCGCCGTGATCGACCGTCAGCCGCGAGATGTACGCCGTCCGGCCCGCCGCACCGGCCGCCCGGCGGCGCACCACCTCGCCGTCCCAGCCGACCGCCTCCAGCACGTGCGGGCGCTCCACCCGCCCGCGGTGCGCCGTCACCAGGGTGCCCGGCGCCAGCGGCCTGGCGGCCGACCAGGTGATCAGCGGTGCCAGTCCGTCCGCCCGCACGTCGTGCGCCCGGGCGGCCACCGTCAGGCTCGCCCGCCGGACCCGGGGCGCCGGCACCCGGGAGCCGAGCCGCGAACCGCCGAACTTGGCGAAGTCGTACACCAGATTGGTCAGCACGCCGAGCAGCAGCGCCCCACCGATCCCCAGCAGCCACTCCACCCCGGACCCCCCACTTCCGCGATCGACGGCCCCATTGTGGAGCCGCCCCGCCCGTCGGCGGAAGGGCCGCACCCGCCGACGAGCGGCGCCGGGCCGTCCGTCCTCCGCCCTCCGCGCTCCGCCCGGGCGGACGCCCCGCCTACCGGCCGTCGGCGACCGCCAGCCGCACCTGCTCCTCCTCGACGATCCGCGCCGCCAGCGACTGCTCCGACACGTCCACCGCCTCCGGCGTCGACTCCGCGACCTCGCTGCGCCGCGCGTAGTCGTCGAAGAGCCGGCTCTTGGCCCGCAGCAGGTCCAGCATCCGCTGGTCGACGCTGTCCGCCGCCAGCAGCCGGTGCACCCGCACCCGGCGGACCTGCCCCATCCGGCGCGACCGCGCCACCGCCTGCTCCTCCAGGGTCGGCTTGACCTGCGGCTCGCAGAGGATCACCACCGAGGCCGCCTGGACGTTCAGCCCCACGCCCCCGGCCTGGATCTGACAGAGCAGCACCGCGTGCCCGGGCTCCGCACCGAAGGCGTCCACCACGTCCTGCCGCCGCACCGCGTCCAGGGAGCCGTCGATCGGCCCGAACGCCCGGCCCGGCCCGGGCCCCCCGGACTCCCCATCCGGCCCGGGCTCCCGCTGCTCCAGGGCCGATCGGACCGCCGCCAGGACGTCCCGGAAGAACGAGAAGACCACCACCTTCAGCCCGCTGTCCGCCGCCTCCCGGACGATCTCCAGCAGCCGCCGCAGCTTGGCCGACTCCGCCGGGTCCGCGTACCCGGCCCGGCGCATCGCCGGGAAGTTGCCCGCCGCGACGGCCGACCGGTAGGCGGCGAGGTCGGCCGGCGAGAACTCCTCCCACTCGTCCACGTGCACCACCTCGGGCAGCTCGGTGAGCACGTCCCGCTGGTTGCGGCGCAGGTACGCCGGGGCGACCGCCCTGCGGAAGACCGCCGGCCCCGCGGCCCCCGAGACCTGCTGAAGCCCCGGCAGCAAGTCGGGCTGGAGGTACCGCACCAGGGCGCGGAACTCGTCCACCCGGTTCTCCATCGGCGTCCCGGTCAGGAACAGCACCCGCTCCACCCGCTCCGCCCAGGCGGCCACCGCCCGGGAGCGCTGCGCGTCGGGGTTCTTGACGAAGTGCGCCTCGTCCACCACGACCATCCCGACCGTGACCGCCTCGGCCGCCTCCGCAAGCTCCGGGCGGCGCAGCCCGTCGAAGGTCACCACCGCGACCCCGCCGTCCCGCAGCCACTCGGCGAGCGCCGGCTCCCGGTCCGGGCCGTGCACCCGGAACGCCCGCAGGGTGCTGCGGGACTCGACCTCCCTGCTCCAGTTGATCAGGACGCTGGCCGGGCAGACCACCAGGAAGTGGGTGCTCCCCCCGGCCCGCAGGTGCGCCAGCACGGCGATCGCCTGCACCGTCTTGCCCAGGCCCATCTCGTCCCCGATGATGACCCGCCGCTGGGCGAGCGCGAACCGCGCCCCGAACGCCTGGTAGCCGCGCAGCGAGACCCGGCAGTGGGCGTCGTCCAGCGGCTCGGCCCGCACCCGGTCCGACAGTTCCCCGGGCAGGAACCCCTCGGCGGCGGCGAGTTCGACCCCGGCCTCCTCGACGATCCCGCCGAGCACGCCGTAGTAGTCGGCCGAGCGGAGCTCGAAGTCCGTCCACGCCTCGACCGGGTCGACCGGCGGACGCAGCAGGTCCACCGAAGCCTGGGCGAGCAGCACCGGGACCTCCTGCGCCCCGTACCCGGCCAGCGCCTTCTCCAGCCCCTCGACCGCCGCCTGAGCCAGCGCCCGCCGCTCCCGGCCGGCCAGCAGCCCGCGCAGCACCCCCCGGGCCGGCTGCGCCGCCGCCACCAGCGGCTCCAGTTCGGCCTCGACCCGCTCCGCGGCCTCCCGGGCCCGCCGCGCCTCCGGCCCGGCGGCCACCAGCCGCTGGAGCGCGACGACCAGCGCGGTGCCCGTCCCGTCCTGCCGCTCGACGTCCAGCCGCACCGCCACCGTCTGCTCGACCGCCCTGGCGATCTGCCCGGCCGCGGCCAGCGCCTGCGCCGCCGTCTGCGCCCCGATCCCCGGGATCAGCCTCAGCGTGTAGCCGGAGGCCTCCGCCACCTGCCGCACCGTCGCCAGCCCGGCCGCCTCCAACGCCCCGACCCGCAGCCGGCCTTCGGTCACGTCCCGGAGCCGCGCCACCGGGATGGAGTCCAGTTCCTCGCGCACCAGCCGGTCCCGCACGCCGACGTACGCCAGCCGCACCTGCTCCACGGCGCCGCGGTGGTCCGCTACGACCGCCCCGGCCGCGGCCCGCAGGCCCTCCGCCTCGGCGAGGACCGCTCCGGGCCGCCGTCCGCCCCGCCGCCGCTCCCCCATCGCCCGCCCCGTCTCCGCTTCGCGCACGCGACTTCGCTTCGTGCGCACAACCAGGACCCCATGATTCCACTCGCCTCCGCTCCCCGGCCGGGGCGGGGCAGGACGGGGAGCGGAGGCCTGGGCGGCCGGGGCTGGGCGGGGCGGGACCGGCCGGGGCGGGGCGGGCCGGTCGGGACCCCCGGGAGGCCGAACGGGGCCGCGGTCCGGGCGCCCGGCGGTAGGCTCTCGCGCTACAGGGAGGGCGGGGTATGGCCAAGGTTGTCTTCGTGCACGGTGTCGGGAAGCAGTTCCTCAGTGAGGACTCGCTGGCGCGGGACCTCGTCCCCGAACTCATGGGCGGTGCGAGGCTCGCCGGCGGACCGGTCCCCGAACCGACGGACGTGGCCGTCGCGTTCTACGGCGACCTCTTCCGCCCCAAGGGCACCCGCGCGGCAGCCCGGCCGACCTACGACGCGGCCGACATCGAGACCGAGGAGGAGTTCCGGCTCCTCATGGCCTGGTGGGCGGAGGCCGCCCGGACCGACCCGGGCGTGCCCGCCCCGGACGAGCCCGGCACCCGCGGGGCGGCCGGCTGGGCCGCGTCCCGGTCGCTCCGGATCCACACCGTCCGCCGGGCCCTCGACGCGCTCACCGGCGCGAAGTACCTGCGCGGCGTGCTGGACGCGGCGCTGATCGGCAGTCTGAAGCAGCTGACGCGCTACCTGGAGGACGAGCGGATCCGCGAGGCCGCCCAGGCCCGGGTCGCCGCCCGGATCGGGCCGGAGACCCGGGTGGTCGTGGCCCACTCGCTGGGCTCCGTCGTCGCGTACGAAACCCTGTGCCAGGAGGACCACCCCGACCGGGACGTCCGGATGCTCGTCACCCTGGGCTCGCCGCTCGGCATGGGCGCGCTCGTCCTGGACCGCCTCCGGCCCCGGCCCGTCGACCGCAAGGCCCGGTGGCCCAAGGCCCTCCGGTCCTGGACCAACATCGCCGACGCGACGGACATCGTCGCCGCCGTGCGGGAACTCCGCCCCGCCTTCGGCCCCCGGGTCACCGACGTCCCGGTGAACAACGGCTCCCACATGCACGACGCGACGCACTACCTCACGGCCGTGGAGACCGGACGGGCCGTCACCGCAGGGCTGAAGTAAGAGGAGACCGGCCGGCCCATGCACTACCTGATCGCTGCCGGTACGTCCACGTACGGTGCCGACGAGTTCGACCACCTCCCCCGCGCCCTCGACGACGTCGAGCGGATGGCGGCGTTCCTCACCTCGCCGGGCATGGGCTACACCCGGGTGCTCGGGGAGGTCTCCCACGACCCGGTCTCCTCGGAGTTCGAGGACGCGCTCGCCGACTGGTGCGCGGGCGGCGGGCTCACCGCGGAGGACGTCGTGGTCGTCTACTACGCCGGCCACGGCGACCAGCCCGTCCCCGGCGCGCCGTACCGCCTCGCCTGCGCGGACACCCGGTGGAACCGGCCCCGCTCGTGGCTGTCGCCGCAGAACATGGCCGAGATCCTGGCGGCCTCACCGCTGCGGAACGTGCTCTTCGTCATCGACTCCTGCCACGCGGCCAGGGGCGCCGGCGAGATCCAGGGCCTGACGGACGACATCGTGGCCCTCCGGCCGCGCGGCGACGAATTCGGAGCAGGCACCTGGGTCCTCGCCTCCGCCCGCCACCGCGACGCCGCCGACGACGGCGCCTTCGTGCCGCGGCTCATCGAGGTGTGCACGGCCGGCGACGGGCCGTCCCAGCGGTACCTCGCGCCGTCGGCGGTGGCGGCCAAGGTCAACCAGGTGTTCGTCACCGAGGGCCGCAAGCAGCGCGTCGCCTGCTCCTCGAACCACCAGAGCGAGCAGCCGCCGTTCTTCCCCAACCCCGGCCACGACCCGAGCGCCCAGGTCGGCGAGGGGGACGTCCCGGGCGACTCCTCGGACCTCTCCTCGCACTTCGAGCCCCGGGGCCGGGGCGTGGAGCACGTCCACGACCCGGGCTCGTACTTCACCGGCCGGCGGAAGGCCCTCGGCCGGCTGCGGGACGCCATGGCCGGCCCCGGCGGGTGCGGGGCACTGGTGGTCACCGCCGCGCCCGGCTCCGGGAAGTCCGCCGTGCTGGGAAAGCTGGTGCTGGAGGGCTGCTCCGACGTCTCCGTGAACGCCCGTCACCAGACGCTGGAAGCCCTGGTCGCCCGCCTCGCCGCCGTCGCCGACGTCCGGGCGGCCGAGCCGTCGGCCCTGCTCACCGCCCTCGCCAGACGGCGGACACCGCTGCGCGTCGTGATCGACTCCCTCGACGAAGCCGGCCCGGCCGGCGACCGGACGGAAGCACGGCGCATCGCCTGGGACCTGCTGCGGCCCCTGGGCGCCGTACCGTGCGTGCGGCTGGTCGTGGGCTCGCGCCGGGAACTGCTGCCGCACATCGGCGAACAGGTCGGCTCCATCGACCTCGACAGCTCGCAGTACGCGGACGACACCAGTACGGCGGAGTACGTGCGCCGCATCCTCGGGGACACCGGCTCACCGTACGCCGGCCTCGACGACCGGATCGCCGCCATCGCGGGAGAAGTCGCCCGCCGCGCCGGGCACTGCTTCCTGGTGGCACGCATGACGGCCAGCGCCCTCCTGCGCGGCGGCCTGCTGGACACGACGGTCCCCGGCTGGGCGGAGTCCCTCCCCTCCGACGTCGGCGGCGCCTTCGAGGCCTACCTGCGGCGCATCCCGCCGGACCGGAACGCGGGGGTGACCGCCCTGCTCACCGCCCTCGCCTTCGGCGAGGGCAACGGTCTGCCGCGCCGGATCTGGCTGCTCGTCGCCACCCGGCTGTCGGGCATCCCGCTGCGGGAAGCGGACATCGACGCCCTGGTGCAGGAGGACGGGTCCTACCTGACCTGGGCGGAGGTGTCCGCCACCAAGCACTTCCGCCTCTACCACCAGGAACTCACCGACTACCTGCGGCAACGGGCACTGAAGGTCCGCGACCTCCAGGACGTGCAGGAGGGCTTCGTCGACGTCCTGCTCGACCTGACGCCCGGCCGGAACTGGACACACGCCCTCCCGTACGTCCGCCGCCACCTGGCCACCCACGCGGCGGCGGCCGGATCCATCCAGGAACTGGTCGAGGACCCGGCCTTCGTCCTCGCCGCCGACCCGGCCGGGCTGCTCCCGGCCGTGCGCCACAACTCGTGCGACCCGGTACTGGCGATGGTGGTCGAGCGGTTCATGGGACTCCCCGCCGCCGCGGGCATCGACCGGGCCGCCCACCTGGCCTTCACCGCCGAATCCCACGGCGCGGCCGACTTCGCCGGCCGCGCCGAGGAACTGTCCGCGTCGGTACAACGCATCCGGGTCGAAGCCAGGACCGTGACCCCGCACCGCATCGTGGGCCGGCACCACCAGGGAACGTACTCGACGACGTCCATGGCGGGCTGGCGCATGGACAACCTCGTCCTGCCCGACGGTGGCCGGGTGGTGATCGCGGCTGTCCACGGATCGGAGGTGGTCTACGTCTGGCCGATCGACGATCCCTCCCGGGCCACGACGCTCATCCACCCGTCGGGCGTCACCCACCTGAGGGCCCTGCCCTCGCACGCCGGTCGCGCACTGGCGGCGTCCCTCGATGAACCAGGCGACCTCCGGGTGTGGGACGTCGTCGACCAGACGGTGACGCACCATGTCCGGGGAGCACGGTTCGAGGCAATCCTGGATGTCGGCGAACTGGACAACGGCACGTCCGTACTGGCCTGTTGCACCGAGAAGAACATCGTCGTGATCGACTCGGACACGGAAACACTGTTCGACATACCGATCGCTTCCGGCCGGGCCAAGGGCTACGCCACTGCCGCATTCGTGCGGCGCGGCGGTTCGACTCATCTCGTGGTGTGCGACCACGGGGCCGGGACGGTCACCTCCTATGCCGCCGAGGGCGGTTGGGAGAAGACCGTCCTGTTGCGGGACCTGAGAAGCCCGCTGATTCTCAGTCATGCGCCACTGACGCTGGGCAGCGCACTGGTCGCCCTGTGGGAGCCGGGTGAGGATTCGGAGGACTGCGGAAACCTGACACTGCTGGACTGCGCATCAGCCGAAGTCCTCGCGACGGGCTCCCACAAGACGGCGCGCCCTCCCAGTGGCGCGTTCATTCGACGTGATCAGGGAGTGGCCTTCGTGGCCGCGTCCCTTGGCCTTGTCCTCACGTACTCGACCGGGACCGGCCGGGTCGGGGTCGACGAAGCCCGCAGGGCCCAGTCACTCCACCACCTCACCCCGCTCGACCTGGCCGGCGAGACTCATATCTACGCCGCCAGCACGTCCTTCGACGGCAGCGTGGCCATCATCGACTGCACTACGGGCTCACCTACCGGCACCGTGCTCCACGGCCATGAGAGCGCCGTGTGCGGCCTCCACGCGCTCACACCGTCCGCATCCGGGACGCAGGACATCGTCACGATCGGAAACGACGGCACGGCCAGGCTGTGGAACGTGAGCCTGCGAAGCCGAGACGCACCGGATCCAAGAATTCCCGAGAACAAGTTCGACAAGTCGACCACACAGATGATCCATCACTGTCCGGACCGTCCCGACGGTTTCATCGTCGGGTCGTGGTCCGGCCTCCGCGTCGTCGACAGCGGAGCACTCCGACAGGACAAAACCGAGGCGCTGATCGCTCACCGCCTTCCAGGAACCCGCGTTTCGAGTGTCTGTGCACACCTGGCCTACGGCGACACCTTCCACCTCGTGGGGAAGATCGAAAACTCCTCACGAGGACTCACCAGGTCGACACTCTCCTGGCAGCAGATCAGGTCCGGCCGAGAAGTCACGTGCACGCAACCACCGACCCTTTCCATGACTTCCTGGCAGGCGTCGTACCACTTGATTCCACCGAGCACGCCGCACCCCGGCATTCGACTGGTCGGGTTCGATCCGGAGGACGGCCGGATCTTCTTCTCCGGTTCCCCCGAGGAGACATTCGTCGCCGATGACCGATGGCGCGTCGACAATCGGTCGACGATAACTCGTACAGCCGGGTTCGCGAACGCCGACGGGCATGCGGTGCTGCTCATCGCGAATCGCAAGGCGGCCGCCGCCGGAGACTTCCCGGCCAACGGCCAGTACATCCGCGTGGACACGCCTGATGCCGCTCTTCCGACTCGTGGATTCCTCTGGAACGCGACGCTCCGGAAACCCCTCGCCGACTCATCCGTCACGCTGCCGGCAAGGCTCGTCTCACTGGTGCCCCATCATGGAGATCTCGGGACCCGGTACATCGCCACTGCCAGTTCCGATGACTGCGCAACGGTGCTCGACGTGGACAGCCGCCGGATCCACCCGGTGTACCCGGCTCGGCCCGCGCCCGACGGCGGCCGCGAACTTCGCAATCTCACCATCGGTGACGATCACTACCTCAGGTGGGCCGATGTGCCAGCAAGAGCCCCGGTCCTGGCCTACATGGCCGGACTGAGTCGCGACGACACCGCCCTCTCCCCCGTCGTGGTCTGGGACTCCGCGCATCCCTCGGCCCCCGCCCGTGAACTGCCCGTCCGTGCCCGGCGGTTGCTGTGGACGGGGGCGGCGCCGAGTGGGGAGGCGCTGTTGGCGGTCAGTGACGAGTTCGGGATCAGGATGTTCACCCTTCCCGGGGCCGAGGAGGTGTGGTCGGCTCCTCTGCCCGCTCTCGTCACCTCGCTCGCGGCGCGGCCGGGGAGCCCGTATCTCGACCTCGGTGTCGCGACCCAGCAGGGTGTGGTCCTGATCCGGCCCCGGCTCACTCCCTACTGGCAGCGGCGGCTGCTGCGCGAACCCTGACGCGCGCGCACTACGCGCGGCGCATCCGGCGGAGGACGACGAGCAGCAGGACCGCCGTGAGCACCACCAGGATGCCGGCCTCGACGAGTTGGATGGGGACGAGGTGGTCGGCCGGGTGGTAGCGGAGCCAGGAGGCGGTGGCGCCGTCGCAGTCGGTGCTGAAGCCGAAGGCGCAGCGGGTGTTGCTGACGCGGGTGCCGTCGGAGAGGACGGTGCCGCGGTCGAGGAGCCAGGAGTTGGTGGGTTGGGCGGTGCGCAGGGGGGCGACCCGGTCCACGGCGGGGTAGAGGTAGGGGCGGGCCCAGATGACGAGTCCGACCGTGGTGGCGACGAGGGCGCCGGTGAGGAACATCGCGGGGAGGGTGCGGCGGACGAGTTGGCCGACGAGGACGCCGAGCGCCAGTGCGAACAGGGACCAGGCGACCGGGGCGATGCCGAGGGCCGGGTAGGTGAAGAACTGGAACGGCGGGTCGAAGGCGACCGGGCCGTTCACGATGTCCGTCCACCAGACCCAGGTCATCAGGACGGCGAGCACGCCGCTGACGGCCAGGACGGCGAGGCCGGGGACGGCGAGGCGGACGGCCAGCCAGCGGACCGGGTTGACGGACTGGGCGCGGACCAGGCGGATGGTGCCGCGTTCGTACTCCTGGGCCAGCAGCGGGGCGCCGATGAACATGCCGAGCAGCAGTGGGAGCGCGGTGACGGCGGGCTGGAGGACCTGGAGGTACCAGAAGTTCGGGCGGTCCAGCTGCACGACGAGCTTCCAGCACCGAGTGCTGTCCCAGGACTCGGGGTAGTAGCAGTCGGTCCGGCGCAGGTCGCTGACGACGCTGCCGGCGGTGAAGTGGATCCAGAGGATGCCGGCCGCCGCCAGGACCAGCGTTGCACCCAAGGTCCGCAGGAGGAGGCGATTCTGGCGAAGTGTCAGCCAGATGAGCCCGCGCAGGAGGGGGGCCTTGACGGCGGCCGGTGCGGTGGCGCGGTCGGGCAGGACGGTCGTGCTCATGCGGCCACCTCGTTCGGGTCCTTCGGGTCACGCGGGTCGGCGGTGTGGTGCCGGGGCGCGGTGTCAGCGGTGTGGTGCGGGTCGGCGGGTGCGCGGAGGTAGCCGAGCAGCAGGTCCTCCAGGCTCGGGCGTTCGCTCTCCCAGTCGCCGTCCACCGGCTGGTCGGTGCGGACCAGGGCGATGGCCCGGCGGCCGCTGACGCGCCGTTCGACGACGGACTCGGCCGGCAGGGCGGACTCCTGGGCGGCCGGCCCGGTGAGCAGCCGGTGTCCGTCGAGGATCTCCTCCAGGTCGCCGGTGAGCCGGATGCGTCCGCCCTGGACGAGGAGCAGGTGGTCGATGACGCCGTCCAGTTCGGGGAGGATGTGCGAGGACAGCACGATGGTGGCGCCGCGTTCGGCGGCGGCCGACATCAGGGTGCCCATCAGCTGGTGGCGGGCGAGCGGGTCGAGGTCGGCCATCGGCTCGTCGAGCAGCAGCAGGTCGGGGTGCTTGCCGAGGGCGAGGGCGAGGCAGACCCGGGTGCGCTGGCCGCCGGAGAGCGCGCCGATCCGGGCCTTGGGGTTCAACTCGCCCTGGTCGACGATCTGCTGGGCGAGCGACTCGTCCCACACCGGGTTGAGTTCGCGGCCCATCCGCAGCGTCTCGGCGACGGTGAGGCCGGGGTAGAGCGGCTTGTCCTGCGGCACGTAGGCGATCCGGGCGCGCAGCCCGGGGGCCCCGGCCTCGGCGCCGAGTACCTGCAACCGGCCTTCGGTGGGCGCGAGTTGGCCGGCGGTGAGGGCGAGCAGGGTGCTCTTGCCCGCGCCGTTGGGGCCCACCACGCCGCAGATCCGCCCGGCCGGCACGGTGACGTCGCAGTCGCGCAGCGCCCAGCCGGTCCGGTACTTCCTGCCGAGGCCGGTGGCCTCCAGGGCGGTTCCCGGGGTGGTCCCCGGGGCGGATTCCGGGGCCGCTCCCTGCTCGGCCTCCGGTACGGGCGCCGACGCGGGCGCCGTGGTCGTCGGGTTGTCCACCCGGTCCCCCCACTGTTCTCGGTTCGGTGTTGTGCGGGGCCTCAGGCCCCGGTGCGGCGGCGGCCCTCGGCCCCGCCGTCGGCGGCTTCGGCCGCGCTGCCGGTGCCGGTGCCGGTGGCCCTGGCCTTGGTGGCCCGGGCGCCGGCGGCCTGGGCTTCGGTGCCTGCGGCCTGGGCTTCGCTGCCCTCGGCCCGGCTGTCGGCCCCGGTCGCGAAGCGCTGTTCCAGGACGGACGCCATCAGCGCGGCGATGTCCTCGCGCTCCAGTCCGGCTCCCCTGGCCTGGTCCACCCATCCGACCAGGTCCGCGCGGAGCGGCCCGTCCGCCGCCGCCTCCGGCCGGGCGAGCGAGCGCCGGACGAAGGTGCCGAGCCCCGGGCGGGGTTCGACGAGTCCTTCGCGCTCGAGTTCGCGGTAGGCCTTCAGCACGGTGTTGGGGTTGATCGCGGTCAGCTCGACCACCTCACGGGCGGTCGGCAGCTTGTCTCCGGGTTGCAGCAGTCCGAGCCGCAGCGCCTGTTCGGTCTGCTGCACGATCTGCTGGTAGGTGGAGACGCCGCTGCGCCGATCGATGCGGTACTCGATCACCGGCATTCCGGCCTTTCACTAGTTCAATAGTGGAATAGTGGCCCACGGCGGCACGGGGGTCAAGCCGGACCGGGGGCTCCCGGCGGAGCGTTCCGCGAAGCGCTCCGCGGAGCACTCCGTACGGGGCGCTTCAGGGGCGTCGCAGCAGGAGCAGGCCGTCCTGCTCGACCAGCGGCCGGTAGCCGTGTTCCCGGTAGACGGCCAGCATCCGGGCGGTGTCGGCGGTGGCGCACGGGGACAGCACGCTCGGGTCGCGCAGGTCGACGGCCACCCACTGCGGCTCCTGGCCCGTCGGCTGCCGGCACACCAGCGTGACCTGCGCCCGGGCGGTGAGCTGGGCGGCCAGCCGGTTGGAGGCGGCCACGGTGGCGCCGTCGGGTATCCGTCCGAGCAGCGCCCGGGTCTCGGTGAGCCTGGGCGAGGTGCGCCAGGCCTCGGGCATCACCACCTCGTGCAGGGGGTAGAGCGGCAGCGTCACCGCGGCCACCAGGGTGCTGACGGCGAGCGCGCGCCTGGCACGCCGTGCGTCGGCGCGGCGCAGGACGTCCACCAGGGCCGCGAACACGATCGGCATCAGCACCGCGTTGTAGTGGTAACTGACGCCCCAGTAGTGCGAGTTGGTGGAGATCAGCCGCCAGGCGAGGGTGGGCAGGCAGAGCAGGACGAGCGGCGAGCGCAGGCCGGCGAAACCGGCCGTGGCGGCGAGCAGGAACAGCAGCAGCCACGTCACCGGCGGCCGCCCGATCCGCAGCGCCGACGCCCAGAACGAGGACTGCCCAGCGCCGCCCAGCTGCTGCCAGTAGTCGAAGCCCCCGGCCGGGTTGAACGACGGGAGCACGACGAGCACGGTGAGGGCGGTCGCGGCGAGGCCGAGGACGGCGAGGGCGAGCCCGGGCAGTGGGGACCGCCGCCGCTCCCGCCGGGCCTGCCAGGCGATCAGCAGCCCGACGGCGGCCACCGTCAGCCCCAGGTCCTCCTTGACCAGCAGCAGCGGCAGGGACCAGAGCGCGGCGGCGAGCGGGCGGCGCCGGCCGAGTGCGGTGGCGGCGCAGGCGAGCAGCGGGACGGCGAAGGCGATCTCGTGGAAGTCGTCGGCCGCGGCCCGGACGATCCCCCAGGAGGCCCCGGTGGCGCAGCCGACGAGGAGCGCCACCCGCGGCCCGGCCACCTCGTGGGCCCAGGAGCTCAGCGGGACGACGGCCAGCGCCATCAGCAGCGCCTGGGCGACGACGAGGGTGAGCGGGCTCGGGAGGGCCCGGTAGACGGGGGCGAGGACGGCGATCAGCGGGTGGAAGTGGTCCCCGAGCAGGTGGTAGCCGGGCCCCTTGAGCGGCACGATCGGCGCCTGCCCGTGGGCGTACGCCCGGACGGCCTGCTCGAAGATGCCCAGGTCGTAGGCCTTGGTGAGGCCGCGCCGGTGCCGGTTGACGGCGACCCAGGCGTAGAGCGCGGCAAACCCGGCCGCCAGGCCCCAGGCGAGCGGGGCGGAACGGCGGGCGCACGACCTCACGAGCGTCGCGAACGCCACGGACCTTGCGGGCATCGCGAACGCCACGGGCGCCACGGGCGTCGCGGGCGCCACGGGCACCGTGGACGGCGCCGGGGGCACCGCGGACGGCGCCACGGGCGTCGCGGGCCGCAGCGGCATCGCGGGCGCCGGCGTCGCCGGCGGGGCGGAGGTTCGGAGCCTGCGGGAGACGGAAGCGGGCATCGGTAAAGTACCCTTTCACTATTCGATTAGTGGAAGGGTGGTGGAACCCCGGGCAACCGTCAAACCCGGTCGGACGACGCCGACCGGGCCTTCGGGCTGCCCCTCCGGGGCCGCGATCCGGCTCACTCCGCCCAGTCGGAGCCCTTGATCACCTCCACGAAGTCACCGCGCTCGAAGCCCGGCACGAAGTGGGCGAGCACGTCCGCCTTGACGTTGCCGAAGGTGGTGTCCGGGCGGTTCCGGATCCCGGCGGTGAACACGGCCAGGATGCGGTTCTTGAAGTCGGGCCGCGGGTGGGCGGCGACCACGGCGGCACGCTGCCCATCCGTGATCGCGTGGTAGCCGAGGCCCAGCACGTCCAGTTCCACACCCCGGGTGACGAGGGCGATCTCGGGCGCCATGTGCAGCGGGATCTCCGGGGTGGTGTGCAGGGCGATGGCGGTCCAGACCCGCTGCGCAGGCTCACCGGTGACGCCGTGGGACTCCAGGAAGCGGCGGGCCTCGTCGGCGCCGTCGACCTCGAACCGCTGGTCGGTCCGGCCGAAGCGGCTGGTGAGGCCGAGGTCGTGGAACATCGCGCCCACGTACAGCAGCTCCGGATCGAACTCCAGCCCCTGTTCGGCACCGCGCAGCGCGCCGAACAGGAACACCCGGCGCGAGTGGTCGAACAGCAGCGGCGAGGCCGTGTCCCGCACCAGCTCGGTCGCCTCGCGAGCCAGGGCGCTGTCCGGGATGCGCACGCCCGCGATCGTCTCCACCGTCTTGTTGGTCATGGTTTCCTCCGCTTTCACGACTGTTCGACCGACTCCTCCACCTTCGCCGCCGGGCGTAGGCTGGCGCCATGTCCGCACAGACACCCGCACCTCGGATCCGGACATGACGTCCCGGGTCGCCTTCCTCGTCTTCGACGGCATGACGCTGCTCGACGTCAGCGGCCCGCTGGAGGTCTTCCACCAGGCCGGCCGGCTCGGCCACCCGTACGGGACCGTCCTGGTCTCCCCCGAGGGCGGCACCGTCACGGCCTCCAACGGAGTGACCCTGGCGGACACCGCCGCACCACGGGACGCCGGGGGGATCCTCGACACCCTGGTGGTGGCCGGAGCCGACCACCTGGCCGCCGAGGGCCCCGACGAGCCCCTGCTCGCCGCCGCGCGCGGCCTCGCCAAGCGGGCCCTGCGGGTCACCTCCGTGTGCAGCGGCGCCTTCGTGCTCGCCGCGCTCGGGCTGCTCGACGACCGCCGGGTCACCACCCACTGGCGCCACGCCCCGGCCCTCGCCCTCCGCCACCCCCGGGTGCGGGTCGAACCGGACGCCCTGCACATCCACGACGGCCGCTACCACACCAGTGCCGGCATCAGCGCGGGCATCGACCTCGCCCTCGCCCTGGTCGAACTCGACCACGGCGCCGAGGCCGCCCGGGCGATCGCCCGCGAGCTGGTCGTCTTCATGCAGCGCCCCGGCGGCCAGTCGCAGTTCTCCACCGCCCTGGCCACACCGCCCGCCCGCAGCGACCTCCTGCGCACCCTCACCGACGCCGTCCTCGCCGACCCCGCCGCCGACCACAGCCTGCCCGCGATGGCCGCCGCCGCGGCCGTCAGCACCCGCCACCTCACCCGGCTCTTCCAGGCGGAACTGCACAGCACCCCGGCGCGCTGGGTCGAACGCGTGCGCCTCGACCGCGCCCGGCAACTGCTCCTCGACGGCCACGGCGTCACGGCCGCGGCGCGGCACAGCGGTCTGGGCAGCGACGAGACCCTGCGCCGCGTCTTCGCCCGCCACCTCGGGACGACACCGACCGAGTACCGCAACCGTTTCACCACCACCCACGACCCGGCCGGTTGACGCCCGGCCCCCGGACACGTCCCCGGGCGGCTTGACCTTGACGCTACGTCAGGGTTGGACGCTTTCCCCATGACGAACGAGAGCGCTTCCGCCACCACACCCATGTCCCCGCCCGCAGCCACGCCCGCCTCCTCCTCCACCGACGCCGCTCCGCCGCACCCCCCGGTCGGCGGGTTCCAGGAGGTCGACGGCCGCCGCCTCTACGTGCACCGGCAGGGCACCGGCGGGCCCGCCGTCGTCTTCCTGCCCGGCGCGAGCGCGATCGGTCTGGACTACTTCGGCGTCCAGCAAGGGGTTTCGCAGTTCACCACCGCCGTGGTGTACGACCGCGGCGGCACCGGCTACAGCGACGAGGTCGCGCTGCCGCGCACCGCCGACGACGTCGCCACCGAGCTGCACGAACTGCTGCGCGCCCAGGGCATCCCCGGCCCGTACGTCCTGGTACCGCACTCGCTCGGCGGCGCCTACGCCCACGGGTTCGCCCAGCGGTACCCGCAGGACGTGGCCGGGTTGGTCTGGCTGGACGCCTTCCACCGGAACTGGGACGACTTCGTGCCCGCCGAGGCGAGTCTGGCCGCCAGCGTACGGATGTCGCCCACCGAGGAACAGCTGCGGCAGGCCCTGCCGGCCATCCGGCGGATGGCCGAGGAACTGCTGGTGGACTACCCGGCCGACGTCCGTGACGCGGTGACCGAGTACCACGTGAGCGAGCGCTGGATCCACGCCGGGATCGCCGAGCGCGCCTCGATGCCCGACCTGGCCGTCGAGCTGCGGGCCGGGGCCGATCTCCCCGACGTCCCGGTGATCGCGCTCACCCCGATGGGCATCGACCCCGGGCAGCAGGCGCTGATGTCCGCGGAGACCCTGCGGGCGATGCACGACGGCAAGGCCCGGCTGGACGCTGCCATGGTGAACGCGGTCTCCGACGGGGAACAGCGCGTCCTCTCCGACACCGGGCACAGCCAGCTCGTCTTCGAGCGCACCGACGCCGTCGTCCAGGCGATCCGCGACGTCGTCGACCACGCGCGCCGCCGCGCCTAGACTGCGCCCCGCCGCACCCCGGCGGGAACAGGATTCCCGCCGGGGACAGAAGCAGGAACAAGGGACAGGAACGGAGCCGGACGGTGCTCACGATCAGTCAACTCGCCGCGACCGCCGGTGTGACCGTGCGCACCGTCCGCCACTACCACCAGGTCGGGCTGCTGCCCGAACCCGAGCGCGACGGCTCCGGCTACCGCCGGTACAGCGCGCAGGCCGCGGTGGACCTCATCCGGATCAGGACGCTCGCCGACGCCGGGGTACCGCTGGCCCGGATCGACGCGCTGCTGCGGGCCCGGCCGGAGGAGTTCGCCGCCGCCGTCACCGATCTCGACGCCGAACTGCGGCGCCGGATCGACCAACTCGCCGAGCACCGGCGCCGGATCGCCGACCTGGCGAGCGGCGAGCGGCTCGCGCTGCCGCCCGAGGTGGTCTCCATCCTCGACCGGATGCGCGCGCTCGGGGTCAGTGAACGGTCCGTACGGCTCGAACGCGACACGTGGATCCTGTTGCAGGCCCTCGACCCCGAGACGATGCGCGACGGCATCCGGGCGAAGAACGCCGGCTTCGACGACCCCGAGACCACGCGGCTGTTCCTGCTCTGCGACCAGTCGCTCGACTGGGACCCGTACGATCCGCGCGTGGACCGGCTGATCGACGACCTGGACGCGTGGGAGATCAGCCACGGACGGAACAGCAGCCGGCCCACGAAGCAGGCGGTGATCTTCTCCCGGATCGCCGAGGCCTCGCCGGTCTGGCAGCGCATCCTCGACGTGCTGGCGCACCGCGCCAAGCAGCGCCACTCCGCCGGATCGGCCGGATCGGCCGAAGTCGCCACCATCACATCCACCGTCGCCACCTCCACCGCCGCCGCGGACACACCCGCCTCCCGGAAGCGTTGACGTCGGATTCACGCCAGCCCAACCCCCGCCCGCCCTGGTGGACTTCGGGCCATCGACCCACCGCCCACCACCGACGGGACCTCCGGCATGCCGACCGGCACCACCCTCCGCTCCGCTCCGCCCACCCCGAAGCCGCGCACCCGGGAGGGCGGCACCCTCGCCGTCCTCGCCGTGACGACCGGCGTCTTCTCCATCGTCACCACCGAGATCCTCCCGATCGGCCTGCTGACCCCGATCGGCGCCACCTTCCGGATCTCCGACGGCACGGCCGGGCTGATGATGACCCTGCCGGGCATCGTCGCCGCCGTGGCCGCACCCGTGGTCACCGTCGCGACCAGGCGTGCGGACCGGCGGACCATGCTCTGCGCGCTGCTGGCGGTCCTCGCCCTGGCGGACCTGCTCAGCGCACTCGCCCCCGGCTACTGGGCCGTCCTGGCCGCCAGGGTCGCCCTCGGCCTGGTCATCGGGGCGTTCTGGTCGATCGGTTCCGGGCTGGCACCTCGCCTCGTCCCCGAGCACCGGCGGGCCCGGGCCAACACGTTGATCTTCTCCGCCGTGCCGCTCGGCTCGGTGCTCGGCGTGCCGGCGGGCGTCTACCTCGGCTCCCTGGCCGGCTGGCGGGCGGCCTTCCTCGCGATGGCCGTGCTGACCCTGCTCGCCCTGGCCGCCCTCCTGCGGTCGCTGCCCCCGCTGCCGCCGCTGACCGCCACCGGGCCGGGCGTGCTGCGCGGACTGCTCGCCGGCCGGGGCACCCGGACCGGCATCGCGGCGACCTTCCTGATCGTGGTGGCCCACTTCGGCAGCTACACCTACGTCACCCCCTTCCTCGCCGACACCACCCACGCCGGCACCGGCCTGATCACCGCCCTGCTGCTCGTCTACGGGGCCGCGGGACTGCTCGGCAACGTGCTGGCCGGCGGACGGGCGGCCGGGGCCCTGCGTCCGGTGTTCGGCGCGGCGGCCGTCCTGCTCGCCGGCGCGGCCCTGCTGCTGCCGCTGCTGGGCACCTCGGGACCGGGTGCCGCCGTCCTGCTGACGCTCTGGGGCCTGGCGTACGGCGCCGTGCCGGTGTGCTCGCTCAGCTGGTTCCTCGCCGCGGCCCCGCACACCCCGGAGGGCGCCGGAGTGGTGTTCACCTCGGCGTTCCAGGCCGGCTTCTCGATCGGCGCGCTGGCCGGCGGCCTGGTGGTGGACCACTCCTCCCCCGCCACGGTCATGCTGCTCGGCGGGGCCGTCGCCCTGCTCGCCGCGGCCACCGTCGGGCGGTACGGCCACCGGGCCCGTCCCGAGCCGACACCCTGACGCGCCTGCGTCCCGGCCCTGGTCGTCGGCACGGTTCGTGGCGAGAATGCCGGGGTGCCGGCAGCCCGCCCCTCCCACGGGACGGGCTGCCGGCGCCGGCCGGGACGGTCCCGGGCCGGAACGGACGGGAAGGACGGCCGACGGATGGGCGAGCAGAGGGATCCGGCGATCCACGGACGGTTCGGCGACTACCAGAACGAGATCTACCTGCGCGGGCTCGGCGGGGTGCTGCCGACGATGCCGATGGCCTTCCCCGAGCTGGAGGCGCGGGCGAGCACGGCCCTGGCGCCCTCGGTGCTCTCCTACGTCGCGGGCGGCGCGGGCGACGAGTCCACCCAGCGGGAGAACGTCGCCGCCTTCGGGCGGTGGGGCCTGGTACCGCGGATGATGATCGGCGCGAGCACCCGGGACCTGACGGTCGAACTGTTCGGCCTGCGGCTGCCGACCCCGCTGTTCATGGCGCCGATCGGGGTGATCGGCCTGTGCGCCCAGGACGGGCACGGGGACCTGGCCACCGCCCGGGCCGCCGCCCGCACCGGCGTGCCGATGGTCGCCTCCACCCTGACGGTCGACCCGCTGGAGCAGGTGGCCGCCGAGTTCGGCGACACCCCCGGCTTCTTCCAGCTCTACACGCCCACCGACCGGGCGCTCGCCGAGAGCCTGGTGCACCGGGCCGAGGCCGCGGGCTACCGGGGCATCGTCGTCACCCTGGACACCTGGGTCACCGGCTGGCGCCCGCGTGACCTGGCCACCGCCAACTTCCCCCAGCTGCGCGGCCACTGCCTGGCCAACTACACCTCCGACCCGGTGTTCCGCGCCCGCCTCGCCAAGGCGCCGGAGGAGGACCCGCAGGCGGCCGTCCTGGAGTGGGCCGGCGTCTTCGGCAACCCGCTGACCTGGAACGACCTGCCCTGGCTGCGCTCGCTCACCGACCTGCCGATCCTCCTCAAGGGCATCTGCCACCCCGAGGACGTCCGCCGCGCCAGGGACGGCGGCGTCGACGGCATCTACTGCTCCAACCACGGCGGCCGCCAGGCCAACGGCGGGCTCGCCGCCCTCGACCTGCTCCCCGACGTGGTCGGGGCCGCCGACGGCCTGCCCGTCCTCTTCGACTCCGGCGTCCGCTCGGGCACCGACGTCGTCAAGGCGCTCGCCCTCGGCGCCACCGCCGTCGGCGTGGGTCGCCCGTACGCCTACGGCCTCGCCCTGGAGGGCACCGACGGCATCGTCCACGTGCTGCGCTCACTCCTCGCCGAAGCCGACCTCCTGATGGCCGTCGACGGCTACCCGACCCTCGACTCCCTGCGCACGAACGGTGCGCTGCGCCGAATCTGACGCATGATCAGCCTTCGGCGCACGCACGCAACAGGAGGGGCTTGCCGGGACATTCGGGACGGCCCTACGCTCGAACGGCACAAATCGGGTCCGTACGTTCCCGCTCGCTCGGAGGTCCGCCATCATCCGCGTCCTGCTGACCGCCTTCGAACCGTTCGGCCGCGATCCCCTGAACTCGTCCCTGGAGGCGGGCCGGCTGGTCGCCGCCGGTCCGCCGGCCGGAGTGGCCCTCGACTTCGCCGAGCTGCCCTGGGTGTTCGGCGACTCGATCGCCGAACTGCGAAGGGCGGTGGCCCGGTTCGAACCGGACCTGGTCATCGCCACGGGCCAGGGCGGCAACCGCCCGGACCTCACGGTCGAGCGGGTCGCCATCAACCTCGACGACGCCGTCCGGGGCCCCGACCGCAAGGGCAACCAGCCGGTCGACCAGCCGGTGGTCCCGGACGGCCCCGCCGCCTACTTCTCCTCCCTGCCGGTGAAGGCCTGCGTGGAGGCGGTCCAGCAGGCCGGCATCCCCGCCACCCTCTCCCACACCGCCGGCACCCAGCTCTGCAACCACGTCTTCTACGGGCTGGCCCACCTGATCGCCACCGAACACCCGGACCTGCGCGGCGGATTCGCGCGCCTCCCGTACCTGCCGAGCCAGGTGTCCGGGCGGGAGAAGAGCGCCTCGATGGCCGCCGAGACGGCAGCCGAGGGCGTCCGCATCCTCATCCGCAGCGCGGTCGCCGCCCTCCACCCGCCACCCGTCGGCCCCCTCGCCACCCCCCGCCGCCGCCCCTGGCTCCCCCGCCGCCCCGGCTGACCCGTCACCGGGGGCTTGGTGGGCCCGGTCCGGTCCGGAAATGCGAAGAACCCCCATCCGGGACCCGGATGGGGGTTCTTCAGAAGAATTGTTCGGCGGCGTCCTACTCTCCCACAGGGTCCCCCCTG
>NZ_JBEZUT010000139.1:0-21647 GCF_040636595.1 Kitasatospora sp. NPDC036755 | reverse complement strand
GCTGGCCGACCGGCGCTCGGCGGCCGCCGGGCCTGACGGCGGGCCAGCGCCCGGGCGGCGTGGGCGTCGAGGTGGGCGGTGGCCCGGGCGGCCATCCGCTCCGCCACCCGGTGCGCGGCCGGGTGGTTGGCGGGCACCTTGTCCGGGGCCCCGGCGATCAGGTCGAAGAGCCAGGTGCGGGCCACGTCCGCGCGCCGGTGCAGCAGGCGCTCGCGCCGCAGCGCACGCGCCCGGCGGCGGGGGCGCGTGGCGTACCGCCAGCGGGCCCAGGGGCTGCTCGGGCGGCCCAGCCGGACCGCCCCGATCCAGGACAGGCCGGGGACCATGATCCCGACCAGGCCGGTCCACATCTTGCCCTTGAGCAGGGTGATCACCGAGGCCAGCGAGTTCACCGCGATGATCGTGACCAGGCCCCACCTGGTCTCCTCGCCCGGCACCACGCCGAGCGGCACGTACCCGACCAGCAGCAGGGAGGTGAATAGGATGCCGAAGATCACCGCGTCCACCGACTTGCGGCCCTGTTCGCTCCAGTACACGTCGTCCAGGTGCAGGATCAGCGCGAACTCGTCCAGCACCAGACCGCAGCCGATGCCGAAGGCCAGCCCGAACCAGTCGATCCACGGGTGCCCGCCGTAGGTGGCGAACACCCCGATCCCGCCGAGCAGCAGGAAGCCCAGGCCGAACACCATGTGGTGGATGTGCAGGCCGCCCGGGGTCACGTTGCCCGGCCACCAGCGCACCTGGGCGCGGATCATCCGGACGCTGAACCGGATGAAGACGAAGGAGGTGATGAATCCGACCAGCAGCAGGAACAGCGGTTGCTTGTGCGCGGCGACGATGTGCTCGCGGTAGCCGTCCAGCAGTGTCGTCATGGGTCTTACCTTCGTTCCTGGTCCTGCGTGCTGCCCGCCGTGACGTGGCCCGGGGCCCGCGTCGGCCCCGGCTCCGGTCGACGTCCGGTCAGAACCCTCGGGTGCGCTTGGCCGCCCGGCGCGGCATCGCCGGGTAGAGCGACGGACGTTCGGAGCCGACCGGCAGCTTCAGGAACAGCCGGGCGATCTCCCCGCCCAGGTTCACCCCGACCGCCAGCGCCATCGCGATCGCCGCCGCCCGGAAGACCGACACCAGGCCGGCGCTGGAGTGCCCCTGGGCGAAGGCGAGCATCCCGAGGTAGAGCGCCGAACCCGGCATCAGCGGGCCGATCGCGGCCGTCACGTACGGCAGCGCCGACCCGTTGCGGTAGCGCGCCATCAGCTGGCCGAAGAGGCCGACCAGGCCCGCCGCCACCCCGGTCGCGGCGATGGGGTTCACGCCCGCGTTGTACACCAGCGCGCCGTAGCTCGCCCAGCCGATGCCGCTGTTGACGGTGACCAGGGCCAGTGTGCGGCGGTCGGTCTGGAGCAGCGTCGCGAAGGCCAGGGTCAGCAGCATCGCGGCGACCATCTGGACCGGCGGGTAGTTGACTCCCACCAGGCTCTCGTCCGGGCGCAGGTTCGCCTCGAAGCCGACCCCCAGGTAGAGGATCACCATCACCCCGATCACGATGCCCGCGACCAGGTAGACCACTTCCAGCAGGCGGGCCGCGGCGGTGATGTAGAAGCCGGTCAGACCGTCCTGCACGGCGGCGACCAGCGCGCGCCCGGGCAGCAGGGCGAACAGGCCACCGGTGATCACGACCGAGCCGCGCAGGCCCCAGTCGTTGAGCGAGAGGATGATGCCCGAGGCCGCGGCCGGCATCGCGGCCGCCACGAACTGGTAGAACTCCGGCAGCCGGCGCCGGGCCAGGGCGGAGGCCAGCCGGTCGCCGAGCACGGCCGCCACGAAGGCGCTCGCGAAGACCAGCCAGGCCTTGTCGTCGATCTTCCCGCCGACCAGGAAGGTCGCCGCGCCGGCCAGCAGACCGGTGGTCAGGGCGAGGAACCAGGCCGGGTAGGGGTGCCGGTTGCGGCGGATCACCGCGAGCCGGCGGTAGGCGTCGTTGACCGTCACCTTCTCCGCGGTGATGTCGGCGACCAGCTCGTACACCGCGTCGAGCCGGGTGTAGTCGGAGGTACGGCGGCGCACCACGCGGTCGGCGGTGACCGGCGGCTCGACCAGCGAGGGCTGGTACGAGATGCCGATCAGGGTGAACGTCACCTGCGGCTCGCAGCGGTCCAGCCGGTAGGCGTGCGCGATGCCGAGCATCGCCGCCTCGACGTCCTCGGCGGCCTCGCCGCTGGCCAGCAGCAGCTCGCCGATGCGCAGCGTCAGGTCGAGGATGCGCGGGACGTTGCGGGTGACGGACGAGGAGGGGTGCATCTCGCGCGCGGTGCGCTCGAAGGCGGGCCGCTCGGACATCGGGGTGCGCAGCAGGGTGCGCATCCGGTCCGGCCAGGGCGCCTCGCCGGGGGCGCCGGCGGTGAGGTCCGCGACCGGGATGCCGGTGGGCGGGGTGTACCCGGCCGCCCGCCACTCCTCGGGGGTGAGGGTGTCCTCGGCGACCGAGCGGCGGCGGACCGGGCGCTCCGCCTCGCCCCGGCCGGACTCGCCCCGGCCGACCTCGACCCGGTCGGCGACGAACCGGCCCGCCGCGGCCGTCGGCTCGGGCGCCGGCTCAGGGGCCGGCTCCGGCTCGGGGGCCAGCAGGCCCTTGGTCTCCGGGACGGGCGGGGCGAGCGGCACCACGACGGTGGGCTCGACCAGCGGGGCGGGGTGGCCGAGCAGGCCCTCGGTGGGCGGGGCGTCGGCGGGGTGCACCGGCTTCGGGGGTGCCGCCTGCCGCGCCTGTCGGACCGCCCGGCCCCCCCTCGCCCGCTTGCCCGCACCCGGTCGGCCCCGCTTAGGCACTTCCGCTCCTCGCCGCCCCTGGTGGCATCCGGCCACCGTTCGATCTCGGGTTACACCTTGCCTGATCGAACAGCCCGGCGCACATGTACGCGACGTCCCGTGGCCGGAGTGACGGACGCCTACCTGGCGCGGTGGCGTGCGGACCGCTCCGCGCCGGAGCGGCGCGCCCGCAGCAGTTCGACCGCCACCGGGATCACCGAGACCAGCACGATGCCGACCAGGATGGCCTCGATGTTGTCCCGGACGAACGGGATCTGCCCCAGGAAGTAGCCGAGCACGGTGACTCCACCGCCCCAGAGCACGCCGCCGACCAGGTTGAACACCACGAAGCCGCGGTAGTTCATCCTGCTCACCCCGGCCACGATCGGGGTGAAGGTGCGCACGATCGGGACGAAGCGGGCCAGCACGATCGCCTTGGGCCCGTGCCGTTCGAAGAAGGCGGCGGCCTTCTCGACGTTCTCCTGCTTGAAGACCTTGGAGTCGGGGCGGCGGAAGAGGCTCGGGCCGACCTTGCGGCCGAAGAGGTAGCCGACCTGGTCCCCGGCCACCGCGGCGGCCACGATCAGCGCGCAGACCAGCCAGAGCGGCTGGTGCAGGTAGGTGCCGCCGGCCACCAGCAGGCCGGTGGTGAACAGCAGGGAGTCACCCGGCAGGAAGAAGCCGATCAGCAGACCGGACTCGGCGAAGACGATGGCCAGGATGCCGATCAGGCCGAAGGTCGAGATCAGCGTGGTCGGATCGAGCCAGGACGGGCCGAGGGCGAGGCTGGTCACGGTGCGGGCACTCCCGGAGGTCGAGTCTTGGCAATGGAATGGTAAAGCATTGACAAAGACTCGGGCGGGGGCGGAAAGGTTCCCGCCCGCGGGGCCGCACCGGCGGACGGCCCGCGAGCGCGAGGGGCGGGGGCGGGGGCGGGGCGGGGGCGGAACGCGCACGGCCCCGGCGAGGGCCCGGGTGGGCCGGCCCGCCGGGGCCGTGCGATCGAGAAGGTCGACCGGGTCGAGGGATCGAGGGATCGAGGGATCGAGGTCCGTCCAGAGCGGTCGAGGACGGTCAGAGCCCGTAGCGCTCCACGATCTCCTCGTGCCGGGCGAGGTCCGCGCCGGCCGCCTCGGCCAGCGCCGGCCAGGCCGGCGGGTGCGCCCAGGCCTCGGTCAGCCGCAGCAGCAGGGCGTCCGCCTCGGCGGCCGTGGCGGTCGGCGGCACGCCGAGGGCCGCGTAGACGCCAGGCAGGGTGTCCTCGCCCTCCGCGGGATCGGTGATCCGGTACTGGTCCCCGCTGTACACCCAGACCTCGTACCCGGCCCGGTGCAGTTCTTCCCGCAGGGCCGCCCACGGCTCCTCACCGGGCCAGCCGCCGTCGATCCAGTACGTGGTGTACCCGGCCGGGTCGAGCAGGGTGAGCAGTTCGAACACCGGGCGCCAGCGCTGCCGCTCCTCCTCGGGGGCGTCCTCGGCCGGCGGAGGCTCCAGCAGGGCCGGTCCGAAGACCACCACGTCGCCGTGGTTGAGCGTCAGGTCCTCGCCGAGCACCGGCAGGACGCGGGCGGTGGCCGGGCCCGTCCGGAGTGCGGGCAGGTCGGACGTCGCGCCGTTGGTGCGGATGGCGCGGATGGTGACCAGCTGCCACTCCTCGTCCACCGGGCCCTCGGGCTCGTCGAACTCGATGTCGAGCAGCGCGCCGGTGGAGCGGACGACGGCCCAGTCCCGGTTGGCGGTGGCCGCGGTGATCAGGTGCCAGAGGTCCGGCTCCCGGACCGTCCGGTGGCCGTCCTCCCCGGCGGCGCCTTCGACCGGCACCGCGTGCTCCAGCAGCTCCTGGTACATCCGCTGCGCGGTGGCGTGGTCCCCCAGCTCGGTGGCCGCGTGGGCGGCGAGGCGGCGGGTGTTGAGCACCTCGTCGTCCAGCTCCAGGATCGACCGGCACTGCTCCAGCGCCTCGGCCCAGCGGCCCTCGGCGGCGGCCCAGCGGGCGCGTATCCAGTGCGCGTCGGCCGGGGCGGAGCCGGCCAGCCGGTCGGCGAGGCGGCGGACGCCCTCGGCGTCCCGGGCGTCCATCAGCATCTCGCCGAGCGCGCCCGTCAGCTCGCGGTCCGCCGGGTCGTCCTCCAGGTGGCGCCACAGCAGGTCGGACGCGGCGCGGGCGTGGCCGAGGCCGCCCAGCACGGTGGCCAGCAGCACCGCCAGTCCGGTGGCGCCGGCCTGCTCACCCCGGTACCGGTCCAGGGCGACGGAGAGCAGGTCGGCGCCGGTCTCGTAGGGCACCCCGACCGAGGCCAGGTGCTCCGCCAGCTCACCCGGCGGGACGGGCAGCTCGGGCTCCGGCAGTGCCTCGGCGGCCGTGCGCAGGGCGGCGACCTGCTCCGACACGCCGTCGGTGCGCCGCAACCGGGTGAGCTTACGCTCTCCGGTCGCGGCGAGGGTCAGCGCCACCGTGCGGGCGCCGCGGGCGAGCGCGAGCCGACCGGCCGCCAGCAGCAGGTCCACGCAGGGGCGGTGGGCGCCGACGCCGTCCAGGTACCCGACCCAGCGGGCCAGTGCGGCGCCCAGCTCGGCGTCGTTCTCCCGGGCGCCGGCCGCGACCAGCAGCTCGACCGTCTGCGTCCAGGCGCCGCGCAGGTCGGCGTGGCGCTCGGCCTCTGCCTGCTCGGGCAGCAGGGCGAGCGACTCCTCGGTGCGGCCGAGCGCGGCGAGCGCGCGGGCCCGCAGCAGTGCGCCCCAGCGCTGGTCTCGCTCGTCCAGCCGGCGGCCCTGCGCCTGCTCGGCCCGCTCGGCGGTGTCCAACAGCTCCAGCACGTCCTCGTGCCGGCCCAGCAGGTGCAGGGTGCCGGCCCGTGCCTGGTGGAAGCGGAGCGAGACCGGCTGGCCGGCCGCCCGCATCCGGTTGGCCGCGGAGTCCAGGTAGTCCAGCGCCTCGGCCGCCCGGCCGTCGTCCTCCAGGGCGTCGGAGTACTCGCGGGAGAGGCAGTCGTAGCAGGCCCGGCCGGGCTCGATCCGGTCCAGCGTCTCGCCGACCACGGCGAGGCGCTCGGCCACGTACCCCGGCCCGTCGACCCGGGCGTGGCAGATCGCGAAGTCCTGCACCACGCAGACGGACTGCGGGCAGCCGGCGGTGTCCTCCCCGTGCGCGAAGTCCAGCAGGTCGACCGCCTCGGGCAGCACCGCCTCGCCCTGCTGGCGCTTGTTCAGCAGGTTCTGCATCCGCCAGTGCCGCAGGTAGACCTCGACCCAGGGCAGGCCGAGCGCCCGGGCGGCGGCCACCGCCTCCGGGTACTGCGCGTCCAGCTGCTCGTTGCGCCCCTCGGTGGCGTGCTCGGGCAGCTCGACGATGGCGTCGGCCAGCCGGTGGTGGCCGGCCTCGGCCAGCTGCCGATGGGTGTCCCGCACCCAGGCCCAGATGTCGGTGGTCATGCCCGTTCCCCCTGTGTCGTGCTGATGAGTTGTCTACCGCACCCCACTGACAGTCCGTCCGTCACGGCTCCTCCGAGAGGGCGCCGGGGCTGTCCGGGACCTCCGGCAGACCGGCCGGGACGGCGGCGGTCAGGGCGGAGACGGCGGTGCCGATGCCGGCCAGCGCGGCGGTGAGATCGCCCTCGGACGGGCCGGACGAGGCCGCGGCCATGATCACCTTGATCGAGCGGAGCAGCCCGGCCGCCGTCGCGCTGCCGGTGTGCCCGGCGCGGTAGGCGGCGAGCAGGTCCCGGACCGCCGGACTGTCCAGGTTGAGGTAGAGCCGGGCCCGGACCTCGCCGTCGGTGCGGGCGGTGAAGGCGCGCGCCAGCCGCAGGGCGGCGGACGGTATCCGGGCGTCCGCCTGGTCGTCCTCGATCCGGGCCTTCAGCTCGGCCTCGCGGTCCGGCACCAGCACCAGCGGCAGGCCGGGCGGGTCGAAGCGGGCCGGGACGAGCTGCTCGCCCGGGTCGGCGAGGGCGCCGGCCAGCCAGGCCGACTCGTGCTCCGGCAGCGGGCGCTCCGGGTCGCGGAACAGCTCGCGGTTGCCGCGCTCGCTGCCCAGCTCGACCACCCGGCAGCCGCGCAGTTCGGCGTAGCGGTGCAGGAACGGCAGGACGGCGTAGCGGTCGCCGCGCGCGATCGGCACCCGCATCGCCCGGTACAGCATCTCCTCGAAGCCGCCGCCGCTGCCCAGCGCGACGTGCACCGCGCCGCCGCCCGCCGCCCGAAGCGCCCCGGCAGTGAGGTCGCCCTGTGAGGTGGGCACCGGGACGTCGTCGGCGAGCAGGGTGAACAGCCGCTCGTCGCAGAGCGCGGCGCCGAGCAGCTCGTTGCCGTGCCGGGCGAGGATGCGGCGCCAGGCGGCGGGCCGCAGCCGGGCGGTCTCGTACAGGCCGTCGACGATGGCGTCGGTGAGGGCCTTCCGGAGCGCGTGGTAGTGCTCGTCGCGCTGGAGGTCCTCGCGGCTGGCGGTGGGGGTGAGCCGGTCGGACTCGACCACGCCGCCGATGAACCCGGCCCAGCGGGGCAGCAGGTCGCGGGCGTCCTCGGCGAGCAGCATGCCGCGCAGGTAGACGGCGAGGTCGCGGTTGTCGCTGCTGCCGTAGCTGCCGCCGTCCTGGACCCAGAGCAAGCCGACCGCGTCGGTGGCGTCCTCGACCGGCCGGACCGGGAAGGCGGTGAGCGGCTCGAAGCGGCGGCCGAAGGCGGCGGCGAAGCGCATCCGGGCCTCGTACCGGTCGTCCTCGGAGGGGCGGCGCGAGGCGTCCCGGCCGGGGGTGGCGGTGGGCGACGGGAGGGCCTGCTGCCGCCAGGGCACCTCGACCGAGTTGACCGGCTGCTCGTCCCCGCCCACGTGGACCGGGACCGACAGCAGCACGCAGTAGCGGCCGAGCACGTCGCGCAGCACGTCCTCGTCGGCAAGGTGGGCGTGCTCGGCCTTGAGCGTCAGCTCGACCACCGTTCCGGGGCTGGGCCGGGCGGGCACCGGGTCGACCCGGTACTGCTCGCCGCCGCGGCTGCGGTAGCGGTGGCCGAGCCACGGCTCGCGGTGCGAGGTGGTGGTGACGGTGACCTCGTCGGCGACCGAGAAGGCGGAGAGGAAGCCCAGGCCGAAGGCGCCGATCAGGTCCTGGTTGCCGGTCAGCTCGCGCAGCATCCTGGTGTAGCCGGTGCCGACGGTGGCCAGGTAGGAGTGGATCTCGGGTTCGGTGAGGCCGGCGCCGGTGTCCTCGATGGCGACGGTCCGCCGGTCGGCGTCGGCGCGCACCCGGATCAGCGGGCGGTGGTCGCCGTCCGGGTCCTCCAGGAGCCGGCGGGTGTGCGAGTCGTGCGCGTTCTGGACGAGTTCGCGCAGGGCGACCAGCGGGGTGGAGTAGAGGTGGGTGGCGAGGACGTTCACCAGGCCGCCGAGATCGACCTCGGTCGTGCGCAGCTCCTCGGCGGGGGCGGGCTCGAGTGGGGCACCATCAGACATGGGTCCTCAGTGTGCCAGTGCGACTATCTGGCGACCATTTCTTTGTTCTTACCGCCTTCCGGGCCGACTTCCCGATGAACTTCTCGGAGGACTTCCCGAGGAACTCCTCGACGGAATGACGGAATACCGTCAACTCCGAATTGACCACTCCTCCACCATTGGGCGAATTGCCACCCGTTCGGTGGAGTTCGTCCACCTCGCTGGTGAATGCTGGGCGGGCGACGTCAGGCCGAACGGAGTCCCGGAGCGGCCGCTCCGGACGGCGCCACAATTCGCTTCTCGCCAGGGAGACCAGCGTGTCCCGTATTCGCGCAGCCGCCGCCGTCACCGCCCTCGGGGCGTTCCTCCTCGTCGGATTCGGTGCCGCCACCGCGCACGCCGGCAACCGCGCCGACGCGGCCGACCACGCCGACAGCAGCGTGGTGAGCAACTCCGGCTCCGGGAACATCATGGGCAACGTCAACGGCAACGCGGTCAACACCCAGCAGACGGCCACCGGTTCGGGTGCGGGCAACCAGGACAACGGCCTCGCGGTGGCGGGCAACACCGGCAGCGTCAGCAGCCAGCAGAGCAACTCCGGGGGCGCCGGCCCGGACAACGGCGGGAGCACCGGGACGGCCGGCCAGGGCAACACCGGGAAGGGCGACGCGGGCCGGGGCAACGGCGGGAAGGCCGGCACCGGCCGGGGCCACCGCACCGTCGACGACCGGGTCTACTACCCGCACGTCCTCTACTAGGACGCACCGGTACCGGGCCGCACCGGCGCTGGACCCCACCGGCACGGGGCCGCACCGGGCGCCCTCAGGACGCGCCTTCCACCGGAGTGCCCAGCACCGCCCGGCCGAGCCGCAGCAGGCAGTCCCCGAGGCCCGGCCGGGCACTGTGCGGCCGGTTCCGCACCCCGTCGTTGACCAGCGCGAACAGCGCGTGCACCCGGATCCTGGCGGTCGCCGCGTCGTCCCCGGGGCGCACCTGCCGCAGCAGCCCGACCCAGGTGCGCAGGAAGTCCCGGCGGAAGTCCACCGCGGCCCGGCGGTCCGGCGGGGCGAGCCGCTCCGTCTCGCTGAGCATCGCGCCCAGGTAGTCCCCGTTGCGCAGCGCGAAGCCCACGTACGCGGCCAGCCCGGCCTCCAGTGCCGCCGCGGGCCCGGCGGCCGCCGCGATCGCACGGTCCACCTCGTGCCAGAGCCGCTCGCGGCTGCGCACCAGGGAGGCGGCGAGCAGCTCGGCCTTGCTGTCGAAGTGCCGGTACACGCTGGGCCCCGAGATGCCGACGGCGGCGCCGAGTTGGTCGGTGCTGACGTTGTCGAAGCCGCGCTGGTGGAACAGCCGAACGGCCGCCGCGAGCAGTTCCTCCCGGCGCGCCCGCGGTCTGGGACCGGGCGCGTACGACGCGGCCTCCGGCGCCGGTCCGCCGGTGGACCCGGTGGACCCGGCAGCCGTGCCGGACAGCGGGACCGCCAGGACGGCCGCGACCACCTCGCGCAGCAGCGCCTCCGCCCGCCGGGGCTGCGGCGCGGCCGACTGGTAGGAGAGCCCGGCGCAGGCCGAGAGCGCCGACCAGCAGAGCAACTCGGCGTCCACAACGGCGAGTTCCGGCCGTTCCGCGCGCAGCACCGCGACCATCAGGGCGACGTCGGCGCGCAGTTCGCGGCGCAGTGCCGCCCGGCGAGCCGGCGGCAGCAACCGGGCGTCGCGCTGCACCAGGGTGCCGAGCGGGCGGTGGCCGACCGCGACGGCGGCCAGCGCGGCGCCGAGGTCGGCGGTGGTGCGGGCCGGGCGCAGGCCCTCGGAGAGCGCGTCCAGTCCCAACCGGACCGCACGGTCCAGCAGTTCGGGCTTGCCGCGGAAGTGCCGGTACAGCGCGGGCGCGGTGATGCCGACACCGGCGGCGACCTCGGTCATCGAGACCTGGTGGTAGCCCCTGCGGTGGAAGCGGTCGGCGGCCACGGCCAGGATCTGGGCACGCCGTCCGGGCGGTCGTCGGACCACCATCGCGAGCCTCCATCCCCTTCGGCCGGAACCGGGACCGGGTCAGGACCGGGGTCAAGACCGGGGTCAGGACCGGGCCGGGGCCGGCGTCGACGGAAGGCTAGCAAGGATTCACTTCGCTCCCCCGCCGGCCGTTCCCCGAACGCCTTTTCCCGCCCTGTCGACCCTGGACAGCCGAAGCTACCCCGGATTAACTTGTGGGGCCATCACCAGGCCCGTTCCGCCCCGGCCGGCAGCCCCGGCCGGAGCCGCCGAAGGGAGCGCCGCCGTGCGCCGCACCGTGTTCACCGAGGACCACGAGGCCTTCCGGGAGACCATCCGGGACTTCATCGCCAACGAGGTCGTCCCGGTCTACGAGAGCTGGGAGGCCGAGGGCCACCCGCCGCGCGACTTCTACCGGCAGCTCGGCTCACTCGGCGTCTACGGCATCGAGGTGCCGGAGGAGTACGGCGGCGCGGGCGAGAGCGGCTTCAAGTACCAGGCGGTGATCGCCGAGGAGACCGCCCGGGCGGGCGTGAGCTTCGGCTCCTCCGGTGTCCACACCGGCCTGGTGCTGCCCTACCTGCTGGAGTACGCGAACGAGGAGCAGAAGCAGCGCTGGCTGCCCGGCTTCGTCTCCGGCGACATCATGACCGCGATCGCGATGACCGAGCCGGGCGCCGGCTCCGACCTCGCGGGCATCTCCACCACCGCGCGGCTCTCCGAGGACGGCACCCACTACGTCCTGAACGGCGCGAAGACCTTCATCACCGGCGGTGTGCTGGCCGACCTCGTCCTGGTGGTCTGCCGCACCGCCCCGTACGACCCGGAGAACCGCCGGGCCGGGCTGTCCATCCTCTGCGTGGACACCGCCTCCGAGGGCTACACCGTCGGCCGCAAGCTCCAGAAGATCGGCCTGCGCACCTCGGACACCGCCGAGCTGGCGTTCAGCGACGTCCGGGTGCCGGTGGAGAACCTGCTCGGGGAGGAGGGCAGGGCCTTCTCCTACCTGACCCACAACCTGGTGCAGGAGCGGCTGGCGATCGCCGTCGGCGCGTACGCGGCGGCCGCGGCGGCGGTGCGGTTCGCGGTGCAGTACGTCAAGGAGCGCAAGGTGTTCGGCAAGGCGGTGGCCGAGTTCCAGAACACCAAGTTCAGCCTGGCCGACTGCGAGGCCCAGGTGGTGGCGCAG
Source organism: Kitasatospora sp. NPDC036755 (assembly GCF_040636595.1). NCBI lineage: Bacteria > Bacillati > Actinomycetota > Actinomycetes > Kitasatosporales > Streptomycetaceae > Kitasatospora > Kitasatospora sp. NPDC036755. The sequence continues at coordinate 10,230 of NZ_JBEZUT010000139.1, read as the reverse complement.
CAGTCGATGGTGGACCGGGCGCTGGAGCTGTACCAGAACGGCGAGTTGACCGTCGCGGACGCGGCCGCGGCGAAGCTGTTCTGCACCGAGTCGGCCTCCACCGTGATCGACAAGTGCCTCCAGCTGCACGGCGGTTACGGCTACATCCTGGAGTACCCGATCGCCCGGCTCTACACCGACAACCGGGTGTTCCGGATCTACGGCGGCACCAGCGAGGTCATGCGCAGCATCATCGCCAAGTCGCTGGGGCTGTAGGGCCGCTCGGGGCACATGGGCCGTTCGGGCCGTTCGGGCCGTTCGGGGCCGCGGCGCCGCAGCGTGGCGGCGTGGCGGCGTGGCGGCGTGGCGGCGTGGCGGCGTCGCACGGCTCCGGGGGGCTCAGTTGGGCGAGCCGTGCTCGGTGCGCCAGGCCTCCCAACCCGCCGTGGACGCCACCCGCGCCTCGTGCAGGGCCCGTTGGGCGAGGGCGGTCGGCGGATTCTCCAGGCCCCGCACCCAGCTGCGGCCCGCGGTGACCAGCGCCACGCAGACCATCGTCGCGCCGGCCGCGCTGAGCACCGTGCCGATCGCGGTGAGCACCGCGCCACCGGTCAGGACCGTGCGGTTGACCTGGAACCCGCTGAAGATTCTCTGGTTGGTCGCCATGCCTCCACGATGCGGGCAGTCGGCGGGGGCTGCACGTCGGGCTGCTCGCCCCGGGCGGTCGCCCCGCCTGTCGCCCCGCCGGACGGCCCGCGGCACCGGCTCCGGCACCGGCTCCGGGTGCGCGGCGCCCGGGCGTCCGCGACCCTGGGCACACGGGGTGCGCCCGGAGCGAGGAGGAGGCGCCATGCCCGATCTCGAACAGCTCGCCGTGGAGCACGCCGCCCGGGCGGCCGAGAGCCCGCACGGGCGCAGCGCCCACCTGGTCCTGCACGACGGGATCCTGCGGCAGACCGTGATCGCGCTGACCGCGGGCACCACGCTGGACGAACACAACCCGCCCACCGCGGGCAGCGTCCAGGTGCTGCGCGGCCGGGTCTCGCTGACCATCGCCGGCCGGCGGCTGGAGCTGCCGGCCGGCCACCTGGAGCCCGTCCCGCAGGAGCGGCACGGGCTGCTGGCGCATGTCGACTCGGTGGTGCTGCTGACCGCCGTCACCGCGTAGCGGGACCGGCCTCCGAGGAGCCGAACACGCCGGCACTGACCAGTCGCAGCCCGCGCAGGAAGTCCTGTCCGCTGGGCACGAGTTCGGGCGCGGCCAGCCACTGGGCGCCGTAGCCCGCCAGCAGGGTCTGGTAGAAGGCCCCGCGGGTGACCTCCTCCTCGGTGTCCGGCACCTCGGGCACCCCCTGGAACACCGCGGCCAGCCCGAGCCGGCCCTCCTTCTGCGCCGCCGCGAAGGCGGCCGCCAGCTCGGGGGCGTGCCCGGCCTGGGCGAGCGCCTCGAACTGCGCCGCCCAGAGCCCGCGGTGCTCGACGAAGACGTCCCGCAGGCCGTCCCAGACGGCCGCGAAGCGCGCCTCCGGGTCGTCCGACACCTGGTTGGCGGCGGTCACCACCGCGCCCAGGGCCGCCCCCATCTCCCCGACCGCCTCGATCATCGCCGCGTTGAGCAGCGTCTCCTTCGAGCCGAAGTGGTAGCCGATCGCGGCCAGGCTGACGCCGGAGGCGGTCGCGATGTCGCGGGCGGTGGTGCGCCCGTAGCCCTTCTCGTACAGGCAGCGCTTGGCGCCGGCCATCAGGTCTTCGCGGTTTCCCATGGCCCGATCCTACGGAAGTCCTGGACGGATGTCTCGCACGAACGTCTCGCACAATTGAGTGAGACGAACGTGCTAGACAAATGTCTCAGCCATCCGTACGGTCTTCCCCATGACCGCAACCACCGGCCGCGCAGGCCGTCGCGAATGGATCGGCCTGGCCGTCCTCCTGCTGCCGACCCTCGTCCTCACCATGGACATGGGCGTGCTCTTCTTCGCCGTCCCGTACATCTCCACCACGCTGGCGCCGAGCGGCACCCAGCAGCTGTGGATCATGGACATGTACTCGTTCCTGCTGGCCGGGCTGCTCATCACGATGGGCTCGCTGGGCGACCGGATCGGCCGCCGCCGGCTGCTGATGATCGGCGCCGCCGGCTTCGCGGTCGCCTCGCTGCTGGCCGCCTGGTCGCACGACGCCGGCCAGCTGATCGCGGCCCGGGCGGTGCTCGGCGCCGCCGGGGCCACCGTGATGCCCTCGACCCTCGCGCTGATCCGCACCATGTTCCACGACCCCAAGCAGCGGCAGATCGCGCTCGGCGCCTGGGGCGGCGTCCTCACCGCCGGCGCCACCCTCGGCCCGGTCGCCGGCGGCCTGCTCCTGGAGCACTTCTGGTGGGGCTCCGCCTTCCTGCTCGCCGTCCCGGTGATGGCCCTGGTGCTGCTGACCGCGCCCGTCCTGCTCCCCGAGTACCGCTCCACCGCCCGCACCGGCCGCTTCGACCTGCTCGGCGCCGCGCTCTCGCTGGCCGCGGTCCTGCCGCTGGTCTACGGCGTCAAGACGATCGCCGTCGACGGCTGGAGCCCGCTGCCGGCCCTCGCCGTCCTCGCCGGGCTGCTGCTCGCCGGCGCCTTCGTCCGGCGCCAGCGCACCGCCGCGAACCCCCTGCTCGACCTGAGCCTGTTCCGGATCCGCACCTTCACCGGCGCGATCAGCGTCAACAGCATCGCGATGTTCGCGATGATGGGCTTCTCCCTCTTCACCTCGCAGTACCTCCAGCTGGTCAAGGGCATGAGCCCGCTGACCGCCTCGCTCTGGTCGCTGGTGCCGAGCCTGGGTGTCGGCGCCGCGGTCGGGATCAGCTCGGCGCTGGCCGGCCGGGTCCGTCCGGCGGCGCTGATGGGCGGCGGCTTCCTGATCGGCTCGGCGGGCTTCGCGATGATGACCCGGGTCGGCCCGCACTCCCCGCTGACGCTCATCCTCACCGCGGCCGGGGTGCTGGCCGCCGGAACCGTCGGCACCATGACGATGACCGCCGAGATGGTCGTCTCCGCCGCCCCGGTCGAGCAGGCCGGCGCCGCCTCCGCCACCTCCGAGACCGCCGTCGAACTCGGCAGCTCCCTCGGCATCGCGCTGCTCGGCGCGGCCGGCGCCGCGGTCTACCGCCACCGGCTGGACGGCGCCCTCCCGGCCGGCGTCGACGGCGAGGCCGCCCGGACGGCCCAGGACACCCTCGGCGGCGCGGTCACCACCGCCGCCCACCTGCCCGGCCGGCTCGGCGCCGACCTGCTGGAGACCGCCCGGACCGCCTTCACCGACGGCCTGCACGTCGCTGCCGTGGTCGGCATGGTCTTCGCCCTGGGCGCCGCGGTCCTCGCCCACCGCCTGATGCGCCACCTCCCGGCCGCCGCCCCAGCCCAGGAGCCCGCCACCGCCTGACCCACCCGGCCCGATCCACGCGAGTCATCGAGAGCCCCCGCCCACCCGGGCGGGGGCTCTCCGCCGTCCCCTCCCGGGCTACAGGTGCCGATGGACGTGGCGCCCGCGCAGCACGGCGGCGGTTTCCCCGCACGCGGCCTTCGCGCGGGCTCGCGGCGGGCCTCCACCCGGGGGTGGACCGCGGTGGGTCCACCCCCGGGTGCGTGTGCGGGCGGCGCGTCCGGAGGACCGTGGAGGCACACCTCGGATCCGACCGCCGGGAGCCTCCATGTCCCTGCCCGCCCTCCTCTCCCTCCTCGGCCTCCTCTGCTGGATCGCCTACGAGCTGCTGCTGCGCCGGCGCGAGGACGCCTCCGCCGGCACCTGGCACGCCGACCGCCGCGACCGCGGGTCGACCCGGCTGCTGCTCGGCTGCTACGTCCTGTCGGTCCTCGCCGTGGTGCTGTTCGACCGCGCCGGGATCGGCGAACTACCCGAACGGGCGGGCTGGTTCGGCGTCGCCATGGTGGTCGCCGGGCTGGCCCTCCGGGCCTGGGGCATGCGCACCCTGGGCCGGTACTACACCCGGACCCTGCGCACCGTGGACACCCAACGTGTCGTCCGCACCGGCCCGTACCGACTGATCCGGCACCCCGGCTACGCCGGCAGCCTGCTGGTCTGGGTCGGCTACGCGCTCGGCACCGGCAGCTGGGCGGCCGCCCTGGTGGTCGCGGCAGTGCTGCTCGCCGCGTACGGCTGGCGGATCTCCGCCGAGGAGCGGTTGCTGCTGGCCGCCTTCGGCGACGAGTACGCGGAGTACCGCCGGACGTCGAAGCGCCTGGTGCCCTTCGTCCACTGAGCGCGTCGGAACGGTCACCCGGATCAGGCCGGCGGGCCTGAACCGTTCGGCGGGTGTGAACTTCGGCACCCGCGTTCCGCCAGGTGGGCGTCGGCGCGCTCGCGATCCGCTCGAACGGCACCTGGTTTTTGGCCAGCGTTTCCCAGCCGGTGTATCCGTTCGCCGTCAGGGCCAGGCATACTGGCCAGCACGGGCGCTAGCGCCCGCCATGACTCCAAACAAGAAGGGACCGGTGGCCAGGGATGCTGCGGAACGGTCTTGAGCCCTGGCACATTCTCGTGGTGCTGGCGGTCGTAATCCTGCTGTTCGGATCGAAGAAGCTGCCCGAGATGGCCCGTGGCCTGGGCAAGTCCATGCGCATCCTGAAGGCCGAGACCAAGGCCATGCGCGAGGACGACACCCCGGCGGACGCCGCCGCCGGTACCGCCCAGAGCACCGCCGCTCCCCAGCAGAGCGCCGACCGCCCGGCCGCCGTCACGCCGACCAACGTGACCAAGGCCACCGAGACCAAGCGGCCCGAGACGACCGCCTGAGCCTCCCTTCTCCTCCGGAAAGCCCCTGGTGACTCACCGGGGGCTTTCCGCTGTTCCGGGGCCGTGCGGGCCGCCGCGCCTCCCGACTGGCCGTCCGATCTGATCCGTTGTCTCCTGGTATGCACCCACCGGAGGAACGGAGACCCGGCATGCCGACCGACGAGCCCGGCGCCGAGTCCGAGGGCGGCACCGACGGCAGATGCGACGACGGCCGTGACGAAGGGCCCGCCGGCAGACCCGCCGGCGGACACGACGACGAACTGGCCGAGCTGCGGGCCCGGCTGAACGCCGTCGAGGACCAGGAGGCGCGACTCGCCCACCAGTTGGCGGCCGGACCGGCCCCGCGACCGCCCCGGCACCGGGTGCGCTCCTCCTTCGCCGCCCTGCTGATCGTGCTGGCCTGCGTGCTCACCCCGCTCAGCGCCCTCGCGCTCTGGGCGAGGTCCGAGATCAGCGACACCGACCGCTACCTCGCGACGATGGCCCCGCTGGCCGAGGACCCCCGGATCAAGGCCGCCGTCACCGACCGGGTGACCGCCGAGATCGTGAAGAAGCTCCCGCTCGACTCGCTGCTCGACGGCCTCGCCCCGGACGACAAGCCCAAGCTCGGCGCCCTGCTCGGCGGCATCGGCCAGGCCCTCGGCGACGGGCTCAGCGGCCTGGTCCACGACCAGGTCGAGCGGATCGTGGACAGCGACGCCTTCGTCACCCTCTGGACGGACGTCAACCGGGACGCGCACGCCGCGGTCGAGAAGATGGTGACCGGGCAGGGCGGCGGCGCCGTCGAGGTCCGCGACGACACCGTGGTGCTGGACCTCGCGCCGGTGATCGCCCGGGTGAAGTCCGCGCTGGTCGACCAGGGGATCCCGTTGGCCTCCCGGATCCCGGAGATCCACACCTCCTACACGCTGGTGCGCTCCGACACCGTCCCCGAGGTCCGCACCGCCCTGCGGGTCCTGGACCTGGCCGGTTTCTGGGTGCCCGTGCTGGCCGGGGCCTGCGCGCTCGGCGGGGTGCTGCTCGCGACGCGGCGGCGCCGGGCGGTGGTGGTGACGGCCCTCGGCATGGCGGGCGGGGCGCTGGTGCTGGGCATCGGGCTGAGCGTGTTCCGGGCCGTCTACCTGGACCGGCTCCCGGCCGATGTCGACCAGGCGGCCGCCCAGGCGGTGTACGACACCCTGGTGCGCTACCTGCGCTCGGCCGTCCGGGTGGTGGTCACGCTCGGCCTGCTGGTCGCGCTCGGCGCCTGGGTGATCGGCCCCGGGCGGTGGGCGCGCACCGTCCGGGGCGGCTGGCGCGCCGGGCTGGGCGCGGTGCGGCGGGTGGCCGGGCGGGCCGGACTGCGGCTCGGGCCGGTCGGCCGGTTCGTCCACCGTTGGAAGGCCCCGCTGGGCTGGCTGGCGGTCGCGCTCGCGGCGCTGGCCTTCGTGCTCTGGAGCCATCCGACGGTGCTGGTGACGCTCTGTCTGGCGCTCGGGCTGATCGCCGCCCTGGCGGTGCTGGAGCTGCTGGACGCGCCGGGGCCGGCCTGACCCGGACGGCGGCCACGGCGGGCGGCCCGGCCCGCGGCGGGTCAGGCTGGGCGAGATGTCCGAGAACCCGCCGCCGCCCGCCGACCCGAGGGCCTGGTTCTGGCTGCTGAGCGCGTCCGCCCTGCTGATGGTCGGGTACTTCACGCTGCCGCTGGAGTGGCTCGGCGAGCGGCGGCCGCTGCTGAGCTGGCTGGTGTTCTCGGGGGCCCTGGTCGGGCTGACCTGGCTGATGCTGGCCAAGATCGTCGGGGTGATGCGGGGGACGGCCAGGCGGCCGGTGGTCTGGCTGGCCTTCCTCATCTTCCTGGCGCTGACCATCTTCGCCGCGACGTACTACGTGCTGGGCTCGCGCAAGACGGAGTTCGCCGGGCTGGAGACCCGGCTGGACGCGCTGTACTTCACCGTGGTGACGATGGCGACGGTCGGCTACGGCGACATCACGCCCGCGGGGCAGACGGCGCGGCTCGTGGTCGTGCTGCAGATCGGCTACAACTTCGTGTTCCTCGCGGCAGCGGCCGGCACGGCGTCCCGGGCGGTACGGGGAACGGTGGAGCGGAGGATCCGGGGAGAGGGCTGAGCCCGGCGGACGACCCTGCGGGCCCCCGCGCACACCCCGTCGAACCCGCCCGACCGGGCACGGAAGCTCCTCCCCGCCAAGGCCGTTCGCCGCCCGGACGAACGCCGGACCGAGGCCCCCGGACCGGCCTGCGGCACCCGGGCGACGCCGGGACGCGGCCGCGGACTGCCTTGATCCGGGAGGATGCGGAACCCGTAGAGTGACTCACGAAATTCTCATGTGTTCGGTCGATCGGACAGTGCGTTCCGCCACGGCCAGGGAGACCAAGAGTCTGGGAGGGCCCGTGGAAGGCCACGAGGTACGCAAGCTCGCCGAGCTCGAAGACCGGCACTGGTGGTACAAGGAGCGCCGGGCGCTGCTGGCCCGGGAGCTCGCTAAGTTCAGCAAGGCCGGCGTCGCGCTCGACATCGGCGCCGCGGGCGGCGGGAACACCCGGGTGCTGCGGGCGCACGGCTGGCAGCCGGTCGCCGTCGAGTACGGCGAGGAGGGCGCCCAGGTGGCCCGCGACCGCGGGCTCGCCGTGATGCGGGCCGACGCCCGCAAGCTCCCCGTCGCCGACGGCGCGGTCGACCTGGTGGTCGCCTTCGACGTGCTGGAGCACATCGAGGAGGACGACGAGGCGATGGCCGAGATCCACCGGGTGCTGCGCCCCGGCGGGGTGGCGCTCATCGCGGTGCCGTGCGACATGAAGCTCTGGTCGGCGCACGACGTCGCCGTCGGCCACGTCCGCCGCTACACCCGCGACACCCTGCGCGAGGTGATACTCGACAGCGGCTTCACCATGGAGACGCTGGACAGCTGGAACGTGCTGCTGCGCCCGGCCGCCGCCTGGCGCCGGCGGAAGAGCACCGGCAGCGACCTGGACGACGTGCCCCCGCTCGTCAACACGGCGCTCAGCGCGGTGATCGCCGCCGAGCGCTACCTCCCGGTCCAGGGCCTGCCGGGCGTCTCCCTGCTGACCCGGGCCCGCAAGCCGGTCACCGCCGCCCCGTAGGCACCACCCGTAGGCACACACCACCCGTAGGCGCCAACCGTAGGCGCCACCGCACCCGGACCCGTCGGCCCCTCGCGCACCCGCGCGGGGGGCCGACGCGTTTCCGCCGGCGTCCTCCGCGGAGAACGTCCACGGACGGAACAGCCGCGCGGCACTGTCCACAGGCTGTGGACAGTGCCGCCGCACTCAGGAGCGGCTGGTGTCGATCACCCAGAAGCGGTCGCCCCCGGTGTCGGCGAGGACGACGAAGTCCGGGTCCTCGGGGTACCGCTTCCAGTCGACGCGTTCGGCACCGAGGGCGACGAGGCGCTCGACCTCGGCGAGCTGGTCCGCCGCGTCCCCGGCGAAGAGGCCGAGGTGGACACGGGGCTCCTCCCGCACGGGGGACTCGCTGAGGCCGAGGGCGAGTTCCACACCACTGCCGCCCCCGGCCGGCACGAGGACCGTCCAGTCCTCCCCGACCGGGCCGCCGCTCGGGACGCGGTCGAGGGCGGCCGTCCAGAACGCGACGGCGCGGGGCACGCCGGAGACACCGAGGGCGGGAGAACCGATCGTCGGCATGGACCGATCCTGGCGTCCCGTCAGTCGTCCTGGAGGTCCGCGGCGGTGTGCAGGGTGGCGAACAGGGCCGAGAGGCGGGCGTTCCAGTTGGCATAGGTCGGGAGGTCGATGGCGTGCTTCTTGGCCATGTCCTTGACCACCTTCTGGGCGTTCCTGAGCTCCTGGGCGGCGTCGTCCGGGTTTCCCTCGTTGAGGCGCGCGGCGGTGGTGTCGAGGATCTTCAACAGCTCGGTCTGCTTGTCCCGTTCCTTGCCGACCTGGGCCTGGGCGACGGCCTGCCGGAAGGACTGGATCTGCAGCGCGGCGGGCTGGTTGCGCGGGACGGCCTGGGTGGGGGCCGGGGGCGTGGAGGGGGGTGCCGAGGGGGTGGTGGGCGCCGCCGAGGCCGCGGAGGCCTTCGGGGTGGGCGCCGCCGCCGGGGTGGTGGCGGTGGTCGCGGCCGGTTTGGCGGTGGTCGCCGCCGGTTTGGCGGCGACCGCGTTGCCGGCCGGCTCGTCGAACGCGGTGAGGGCGATCGCGGCGACGCCGGCCAGGCCCGCGACGCCCAACGCCCCCACCACCAGCGGCTTTCGACGGCTGCGGGCAGGAGCCTGGGCCCGCGCGGCGGCGGGAGCCGACGGCGGGACGGGGACCGGCGCCATCACCGAGGTGGCGGCCGGCGGCTGGGGCGGCAGCACCGTGGTGTGCTGCTGGTTCGGCGACGGGAAGTGGGGCACCGGCGGCACCGGCGGCAGCAGCTGGGTGGCAGCGCCGGCGGTGTTCGCGAGCAGCTCGGCGGTCGGATCTCCGACCATCAACCCCGGTACGGTACCGAGGAGTTCGGCTCTGGCGGCGGCGGCGTCGACCGGGCGGTCGGCCGGGTTCTTGGCCAGCAGCCGCAGCACCGCGGCGTCCAGTGCGGGCGGCAGACCGGGCCGGCGGACGGACGGCGGCAGCGGCTGCTCGCTGACGTGCTTGAAGGCGATCGCCACCGGGGTCTCGGCGGTGAACGGGGTCGTGCCGGTGAGCATCTCGGTCAGCACGCAGCCGACCGCGTACAGGTCGGTCCGTCCGTCCAGCGCCGAGGCGGTGGCCTGCTCGGGCGAGAGGTAGGCCGCCGTACCGAGCACGCTCGCGGTCTGGGTCAGGTTGCTGGAGGAGCCGGCCCGGGCGATGCCGAAGTCGACGACCTTCACCCCGCCGTCGTCGGTGATCATGATGTTCCCGGGCTTGATGTCCCGGTGCACCAGCCCGGCCCCGTGCGCGACCGACAGCGCCTCGCAGACCGCCGCCGCGATGCCGACGGCGCGCTCCACCGGCAGGGTCTGCTGCTCGGCCAACAGGGCGGCCAGCGAACGGCCGTGGACCAGCTCCATGACGATGAACGGGGTGCCCTGGTCCACGCCCGAGTCGAAGACCATGACGATCCTCGGGTCCACCAGCATGGCCGCGTGCTGCGCCTCACGGCTGAAGCGCTCGGCGAAGCGCGGGTCGTCGGCGAGGCCGCCGTTGAGGACCTTGACGGCCACCTGACGGCCCAGCACCCGGTCCACCCCGCGCCAGACGGTGGCCATGCCGCCGACGCCGAGCAACTCGACGAGTTCGTAACGCCCGTTCAGCGCCCGTCCGATCACCTGGAGCTCCCCTCACGTGCCCTGCCCGGGGTCCCGGGCCGCCTCGTGCACCTGTGCACGATAGCCGCACCGTCGAACGGGCCCACCAGGGGCGGAGGGTGGCGGTCGGGGGACCGGGCAGCGGTCCCCCGGCCGCCGGCACGGGGGTGCGGCCCGCCCTGACTGCGGGCGGGCGGGCCGCACGTT
>NZ_JBEZUT010000138.1:0-21925 GCF_040636595.1 Kitasatospora sp. NPDC036755 | reverse complement strand
CGACGGTGCGGGCGACCTGCCGGCGCGGCGCGCCCAGGGCGAGCAGCAGCGCGGAGTCCCGGGAGCGCTCGTGGGCGGAGCCGGCCACGGCGGCGCCGAAGCCGATCGCGGCGAGCACGGCGGTGACGATCGCGATGGCCATCAGCGCGCTCTGCGGGGCGGCGCCGACCGGGTCGCCAAGGAGGCCCTCGGAGACCTCGCCGTCGAGCGCGAGGTCCTGGCTGCCCGGAGCGCCGCGCAGGGCGGCGGCGGCCTCGGCCGGAGCCCGGTCCCCCGGCCCCGCGGCGGGCAACCACCACTCGGTGCGGGGCGGCAGGTTGCGGTCCTGGGCGGACAGCGACCGGGCGACCGAGCCGAGGTCCATCACCAGCGCCCGCCGGCCGGCCACCGGTACGGCCTCGACCGCTCCGGTCACCTTGACGGGGACGACGACCCCGCTGAGCGGCACCTGGAGGGTGTCGCCCACCGAGGCTCCGACGGCCTTCAGGTAGTCGCGGGTGGCGACGCCGCTGACGACGGCCGAAGCGGCGGCGCCGGCCGGGGTCAGCACGGCGCGCAGCGAGTCGCCGATGCCTCCGGCGGAGTGGTAGACGACCGTGAACAGGCTGTCGGCGGTGGCCGCTTCGGCAGCCAGGGTGGCCAGCGGGGAGCCGCCGGGACCGCCCCGGGGCGGCGGGGGCTTGAGGTTCCAGCCGGTGCCGGCCGGCACCGGGACGGTGGTGGCCGGTCCGTCGGCGCTCTCCGAGACGGCCAGGTTCCGCAGGGTGAGCTCGCCCTCGCTGCGGTCCCCGAAGGAGACGGTGGCGCCGACCACGGCCAGCGGCGCGGCGACCGAGCCCACCGGGGCGTCGACCAGCGCGCCGAGCCGGATCGAGGCGCGGGCTTGGCCGTTCAGCGGGAGCTCGCCGAACGGGACCTTGTGGACCAGGCCGAAGCGGTCCCTCAGCAGCAGCCGGACCTCGGGGGTCACCGGGCTGTTGAGGCGCCTGCCCACCTCCTGCTGGCTCACCGTGATGTCGGCGTCGATGCGCAGCGGGTGGCCGGGCAGCGGGATCCCGACGGGGGCGGGCGTGGCGAGCGTGCCGAAGACCTGCGCGCTGGTGTGTCCGTCGAGCAGGTCGGAGCGGACCGGGACGCGCTCGGCGAAGGCGGTGGCGTCCACGGCCAGCAGTTGGCCGGGGCCGCCCTGCAGCGGCTGCTCGTCGCGCACCACCGGGACCAGCCGGTCGCCGCCGGGCAGGCTGCCGTAGCGGCCGGCCTGGCCCATCGGGGTGTTGTGCGAGCCGGAGATGCGCAGGCCGCCGGCGGTCTGGAAGGCGGCCTGGTCGCGCTGGGAGGCCGTCCAGGTGGCGTGCTGACCGAGCGCCAGCACGCCGGTGGCCACCGCCATGACGAGCAGCAGCACGGGGCCGGTGGCGCGGCCGGGCCGGCGGGCCAGCTGCCAGCCGACCATGGCCGGGCCGAGGCCTCGGCCGCGGGCCGCCCCGTGGGCGCCGAGCCGGGCGACGAGCGGCAGCAGCCGCAGCACCACCAGGGTGCCGGCGCACAGGGCGAGGGTCGGAGTGGCGACCAGCAGCAGGTCCACGTCGAGCCGGCCGGAGGAGTCGGGCGAGAGCCCGCCCCCGTACTGGTCGAGCTGCTGGTAGGCGAGGGCGGCCAGGGCGAGCACCGCGAGGTCCCCGCCGTTGCGGGCGACGCCGGAGACCACGGCCTGGCGGCGGCCGGCCCGGCGGCGCAGGGCGGCGCCGACGCCGCGCACCACACTGGGCACGGTGGCCAGCAGGACGCAGGCGAACGCGCACGCCACGGCCACCGGCCAGAGCGACCAGCTGATGCCGGTGTCCAGAGCGACCTGGTGCGTACTGCCGAGGCCGGCCAGCGCGCGGACCAGGAAGGGGGTGAGCAGCGGGGCGAACACCGCTGCGGGCAGCGCCAGCAGCAGCGACTCGAGGGCGGTGAAGGAGCCGAGCCTGACGGCCGAGGCGCCGCGCGCGGCGAGCATCTCGTTCTCGGACTCCTGCCGCGCGGAGATCAGGTGGACGACCAGCAGCAGAGCCGCCGCGGCGAGCACCGCCAGCTGGAGGGCGCCGATCAGCAGGGTCGACCGGGCGACCACCATGCTGTCGGACAATTCGCGCATGATGTCCGGGAGTTCGGTCTTCGCGCCGAGCGAGGCGGTGGTCCGCAACTCCTCGGCGAGCCGCTGGGCGCGGTCGCCGACGGCCTGGGCGGTGGCCCGGTCCGCGCCGGAGAAGTCGGCGTCCAGCGACCAGCCTCGGCCGCCCTGCACCAGGCCGGCCGAGGCGAAGGCGCTCTGGTCGACCATCATCGGGCCGTAGGTGGTGAAGCCTCCGACCTCGATCTCGTGACCGCCGACCGGGTCGATCCGCCAGTAGGGGGCGGCCGGGTCGGTGGCCCGGTAGACGCCGGTGACCCGCACGGTCAGCGGCTTGTTGTCGTTCCGGTCGACGAGCCGGACCTCGGCGGGCAGGGCCTGCTCGGTCAGACCGAGCCGGCGCAGCAGGCTCTGCGGGACGGCGACCTCGGGGGCCGCGGTCTGGACCGGCCCGGTGGCAGCGCCCGGCCAGGCACCGGCCAGCAGTTGGGCCCGGCCGCGGTCGAGGTCGGCGAGCACCGTCAGGTCGAGCTGGGCGCCCGAGGCCTGGGCACCGGAGGCCTGGCCACCGGAGGCCGGAGTGCCGTTCGCTTCGGCACCGGTGCCCGGCAGGCTGTAGGAGCGGCTGCGCGACACGCTGTCGGTGCGCACGGGCAGGTCACCGAAGAGCTTCTGCCGGTAGGAGGCGAGCGCTTCCTCGTCCTTCGTCCGCTGGTCGAGCCCGTGCTCACTGGTCACCGCCACCGTGGTCCGCGCGTGACCCGGCCCTTGGAGCGCCTGCCGCAGGCCGGCTTCGCCGACACTGCTGTTGAAGGCCACCAGAGCGGTCAGCACGGACGTGGTGATCAGCACCGCGAGCAGTACGGCGGTAGCCAGCGGCACTCGTCCGCGCAGTCGGCGCACGACGAAGCCGAGCATCGAGTTCCTCCCCCGGTTCTACGTCCCCGGTCGCATCGCCGAGCCCCGCTCATCGATCCGATCCGATCCGAGTACAAATCGACCACAGAAGGACACATCGCGGGGACGCCCGGCGCATTGATCACCGGCAATGGGTCGCCGGATAGCGGACGATGCTGTCAGATTCGATCCAGAAACGGAAGGGACTTGCGCGAATGAAGTAAGCAGTGAGCAAATTCCTTTCATTGATAGCATCCCGGCCGGGGATGCCCTCGCTTGAAATGCCATGAACACTTCATAACTCCGGCTTCGGTGTGCTCCTTCGGCCCCACACCGCCTTCTCGGATTCCCGCCCGGGAACGTGAACCGCCGGAGCAGCCATATCCGTCGAACCGGACGGGACCCGGATCGATCCGGGCCGCCACGCCCACAGGGGGGACGCCGCATGACGCAGCATCAGGCCGCCACCGTCGACACCACCACCCAGCCGATGGTGGCCGTGACCGACCTCCGCCGGAGCTTCGGCACCGGCGAACGGGCCGTGCACGCCCTGCGTGGCGTCTCGTTCACCATCGGCCGCGGTGAACTCACGGCGCTCAAGGGCCGATCCGGCTCCGGCAAGACCACCCTGCTGAACCTCGTCGGGGGCCTGGACACGCCGACCAGCGGCAGCATCGCCCTGGACGGCATCGACCTCGCCGGCCTGGACGAGGACGGCCGGCTCGCCCTGCGGCGGGAGCGGATCGGCTTCGTCTTCCAGTCCTTCGGGCTGATCCCGATGCTCACCGCCGCCGAGAACGTCGGCGTGCCCCTGCGGCTGCGCAAGGCCCCGGCCGCCGAGCGCGAGGAGCGCGCACACACCCTCCTCGCCCTGGTCGGCCTGGCCGACCACGCCAACCAGCGCCCCGGCGAGCTCTCCGGCGGCCAGCAGCAGCGCGTCGCCATCGCCCGCGCGCTGGCCAACGAACCCAGCCTGATCATCGCCGACGAACCGACCGGCCAGCTGGACTCGGAAACCGGCCGCTCGATCATGGAACTGCTGCGCGCGGTGGTGCTCAGCGAGGGCGTCACGGTGCTGGTCGCCACCCATGACCCGACGCTGATGGGGCTCGCCGACCGGGTGATCGAGGTCCGGGACGGACGGATCGCCGAGGAAGGCGCGGAGCAGGCCGCCTAGCGGAACCGGCCCGGGCGTGGGGATGTGCGGGTGGGGCTCCCCATGCCCGCGGGCACCAGCGGCCAGGCTCAGGCCCGGGCCCGGTCCAGGGGTTCGTCGGCGCCCGGCGGGGTTCCGGGCGACGGGCCCTCAGGCCGGGGTGATCGATTGGGCGTGGTGGAACACCTCCTCCCCGTCCCAGTAGGCCTTGGTGCGCTGCAGCCGTGGGTAGTTTCCCTTGTAGTACAGGCGCGGATAGGCCGGATCGGGCTGATCGGCGGTGCCCAGGTCGATGTCCGGGTAGTTGACGTAGGCGCCGTCCGTCGCGGTGTCGACCTCCGGCACGCCGCCCGTGTCCCGGTAGACCTCGCGGTACAGCCCGCGCAGGTACTCCAGTTGCATCTCGTCCTCGGCCGGATCCGTCCAGTGCGACTGGTACTGCAGCTTCATGATCGAGTCGCGCTGGGGGACCGCCGTGTCCTCGGGCCGGCGGGAGTTGATCCAGCAGCCGTAGGAGTCGATCTGGACCACCGTGTTCGAAAGGTCCGCCCCCTCCACGTCGCGCACCAGCCAGTCCCAGAAGGCGGCGATCTGCGCCGCCGTGAACGGCTTCCGGTGGTAGGCCGATTTGTGCTTGCCGCGCTCGTTGTCGCCGGAGGGGTTGAGCGTCATGGTCGCCTGGAACCACGGCAGCTGGCGCCGTCTGTCCGGACAGGGCAGGAGCAGCCCGCCCGCCGCCCGGGTCTGCACCGCCGAGCGCGTCGTCATCCCTTGTTCGACGGCCGCCACGAAGGCGTCGAGCGGGGCCGGGTCCTCGCCGTCCCACTGGCTGAACAGGACGACGTTCCCGTTGGAGCGGTGGGTGAGCTTGAGGATGGCGAACAGCCCCTGGTACACCGACTCCCCCGGGCCGCTGTGCTCGGCCATGAAAGCACCGAAGTTGGCCACCAGCGTCTCGAAGTCGGAGGGGCGGTCCAGCAGTTCGGCCCACGGCCAGGCGACACTGCCGATCCAGACCCGGGGCGGCGGCTGGGGCACATCCGGCGCGAAGTGGTACCGCAGCACCACCCCGAAGTTCCCGCCCCCGCCTCCGGTGTGCGCCCAGAAGAGGTCCTGTTCGGGCGAGCCCTGCGCGTCGTCGCGGTGCGCCTTCGTCACCGCCGCCCGGCCACCCCGGACGGTGACGACGTCGACCTGGACGAGGTGGTCCACGGTGAGCCCGTGCCGCCGGGAGAGCAGGCCGTACCCTCCCCCGCAGACGTGCCCGCCCGCACCGACCGAGTAGCAGGACCCGACGGGCAGGGTGACAGCGTGCTCGCGGAACAGCGTGGCGCAGACGTCCCAGTTCGTCGCGCCGCCCTCGACGCCGTAGGTGGGCCGACCGAACTTGTCCGCCGAGGCGCCCACGCCACGCATCGAACCGAGGTCGAGGATGACGCCCCGGTCGTTGTCCACGAAGCCCTCGTAGCAGTGCCCGCCGCCGCGCACCGTCGGCCGCAGCCCGCCGTCCAGCGCGCGGTTCAACTCGGCGACGGCGTCGGCCTCGTTGCCCACCAGCCGGATGCGGGCGGGACTGCTGCTCCACCGCTGGTTGAAGCCCTGGGCCAGGGTCTGGTAGCGGGGATCGCCCGGCAGGACGGACCGCCCCCTCGGCGCCTCCCGGTGCACGCCCTCCGCCGCCGTGACACCCGTGGAACCGGCGGTGATCCCGGCGGCCGCCGCACCGGCACCGCCCAGGAATCCCCGTCGGGAGAATTCGCACTGCATGCTCCGTCCCCACTTTCCCGAGTTCGAGGGAAGCTGGCGGACCGCACGCTAACACGGGGATTCGGCCGTGGAAATCGATTAAAAATAGTGTGACAGTACGTCATTTCGAATGCCCCGTCATGGTTCTGGCCTTCGCCTTCGCGCCCGGGCCCATTGTCAGTGGCATGCGCTACGGTCACCGACGACTCGCAGAAATCCGCTCCACCGGAGGTTCGATGACGATCTTCTCCAGCATTCCCCGGGCCCTGCCGGCCCTCCGGGAAATCGCCCGGAAAGCACGGTCGTGGTGGCTGGCAGCACCGCCGACCACCACGACCGTCAACTCCTCCCCCGGTTCACCGGGGGCCGTTCCGTCAGACCGCCGGGAAGATCTCCGCGTCCGGCTTCAGCAGCTGGCCGGCGGCCGGCGCGGTGCCGTCCACCAGGTAGCGGGTGACCAGCTTGTTCAGCGCCTGGCTGCGGCCCACGGCGCAGTGCTCGATCGAGTCGACGCTGACCAGCACGGCGTTGCCCAGCTCCTGCTGCATCCGCTGGGCGAACTTGTACTGGGTGGCCGGGTCGTAGAGGTTGCCGATCACCATCACGGTGTTGGAGGTCTTCTTGTTCCACGGGCCGGTGAAGCGCTCGGCGTCCCGGGCCGGGGCCGGCCAGCTCGCGCACGCGGGCGCGTCGAAGGCCTGGTACCGGCCGAAGGTCGGCATGTCCTTCTCCCACGCCTTGGCCGAGTTCGCGAACACCCGGTCGTTGGAGGGGTACGGCTTGTCCTGGCAGTTGACGGCCATGTAGGAGTCGTCCGCACCGTACTCGGAGTCCGCCGGGGCCTCACGCAGCGCCGCCGACCGCGGCACGTCCACCGTGAGCAGCTTGGCGTCCTCGTCCGAGGCGTTCGCCTGCGGGGCCAGCAGGGCGGTCGCGGCCGGCTTCTGGGACGCCTGGTAGGTCGCCTGGAGCGACTTGGCCAGCGGGGCCAGCTTGGCCTGCGAGTACAGCGCGCTGGCCACCTCGCCGGTGAAGCTGCTCAGGGTCACCTTGGAGCCGTCCGACAGCGCGATCGGGCCGGTCCGCAGGCGGTCGCGGAGCTGGTCGAACTTGGCCCGGGTGTCGCCCTCGCCGAAGGCGCAGCGCGGGGCACCGGCGGTCTGGCAGCGCTTCAGGAACTCGTCCAGGGCGATCTCGAAGCCGTTCGCCCGCTGGCGGTCGTACTCCAGGCCGTTGTGCAGGCGCAGGTTGGGGTCGACGTTGCCGTCGACGATGATCGCACGGACCTTGTTCGGGTACATGTTGGCGTACGTCGAACCGATCAGGGTGCCGTAGGAGAACCCGGCGAAGGTGAGCTGGGCGTCACCGACGGCGCGGCGCATCCGGTCGAGGTCGCGCACCACGTTGATGGTCGACATGTGCTCGATCAGCGGGCCGGCGTTCTTGCTGCAGGCGTCGGTGTAGTCCTGGTCCGCGTCCAGCGTCTCGTTGATCTCGGCCTTGGTGACGGGCACACCGACCATGCGGTTGTTGACCGCGTCGGCCGCCTCCTGGGTCTTGAAGCACTTGAGCGGGTTGCTCCGGGCCACCCCGCGCGGGTCGAAGCCGACCAGGTCGAACTTGGACTGCACCTCGGCACCGAAGCGGTTGGTCGTCGCCCACAGGTAGCCACTGCCGCCCGGGCCACCGGGGTTGAGGAACAGCGAGCCGATCCGCTTCGACGGGTCGCTCGCCCGCCGCCGCATCATGGCGATGCCGACCTTCTCACCCGACGGGTTGTCGTAGTCCAGCGGCACGGGGTAGACGGCGCAGTCGTAGATGCCGGGGTCCGGCTTGCTCGGGTCGGGGTTGCAGGGCGTCCAGGCAACGGGGTCGACCTTCGCCTCGGCCAGGCCCGGGGCCTGGTCGACTGGCGCCGCCGAAGCGGCGACGGCGGTACCGGTGACAAGTGCGAGAGCGCAGGTGACCGCTCCGGCCAGCGTGGATATGCGGGACAAGGAACCTCCTCCGTACTGAAAGGGCGGCCCCAGCCTGTCAGTCTGAGATCTCCGTGTGAAGACCTGGGAGCGGCGTAAATATTCTCGCCCGCGGACAACGCGCCGCGAAACATTCTGTGAATGAACCAACTTGACGGTTGATTGACCTGATGTCACGTCACCGGAAGTCGCCAACCGGCCGCCCGCCACCCCAGTCGGGCGAGGCCGGCGGGGCTGCCGCAGTCGGGCAGGGAGGTGGATTCCCCGAACCCCCGCGCCACCGGGCGCACCGCTATTACGCGGCCCGTTGCCGGGCGGCCGCGACAGACACCGGCGACCTCGACGACTTCGGCGAGCGCGACCTCGGAGGCCTCGTCCGGCTGCGACCAACCGCGACCGACCGTCCTCGGCGATGACCTGATCGACGATGCTCAGGGACTGCGGGCCGGCCGGGCCCCGATCCGCGCGGGGCGGTCCCCCGATACGGCTCAGCTCGCGACCGCCCCCCGCAGGGCGGCCGCCACCAGCCCCTGGATCGCGTCGGCCCCGGGCTTGCCGCCACCCACCAGGTGCTCGAAGACCAGGCCGTCGACACAGGCCAACAGCGTGGTGGTCCGAGCGTCGGGGTCGGCCACACCCCGGGCGGCGAGGAACGCCCGGACGGCGGAGCGCCCGGCGTTCTCGCGCGGGACGAGGATCTCGCGCAGCTCGGGATCGCGCACGCTCTCCACCGCGCAGGCGTACCGCGCGAGCGAGCGACGCCGCCCGTCGCCGGAGAGCCTTCGGCGCATCAACTCGTCAATACCGTCGGCCAGTTCCTCAGCGGATCGGACCGGGACCTGCTCCCCCATGGCGTGCAGCTCACCCTGGTCCAGTTCCACCAGCCGCCGCACCAGCGCGGTGAGCAGCGCCTGCCGGGTGCGCAGGTAGGCCGAGGTGGTTCCGAGCGGCAGCCCGGCCGCCGCGTCGACCGCCCGGTGGGTCAGTCCGCGCACGCCGAGGTCCGCCAGCACCCCGATCGCGGCGTCCGCCAGCGCCGTCCGCCGGTCCGGCCGCCCCGCATCGTCCCGCTTCTGATCCTCGTTTCGCCGCATCCCTCCTTTCTACCGGGGCCCCGGCGCCCGCCGCGCACCACCTCGCCCCGGGACCGCCCGCCGCGCAGCACCCGCCCGAACGCCCCGAGCGCCCCGAGCGCCCCGAGCGCCCCGAGAGGCCCCACCCCCACCCCGTCCGCCCGCCGACCGGCCCGTAGTACGCTCCTTCTACACCTGTAGAAGGCAGTGCGGCGACACGGGAAGGACCGGGCATGAGCAGCAGCGCGGTAGTGGTCGGGGGCGGCATCGGCGGACTGGCGGCCGCGATCGGCCTCCGGATGGCGGGGTGGGACGTGACCGTGGTCGAGCGGGCGGCCGTCCTGGACGACGCGGGCGCCGGGATCTCGCTGGCCGCCAACGGGATGCGCGCACTCGCCGCCCTGGGGGTCGGCGAGGCGGTCGAGGCGGCCGCCCGCCGCCAGTACACCGGCGGCACCCGCACACCGGACGGCCGTCGGCTCGCCGCGATGGACGGCGTGGCGCTGGAACGCGAGCTGGGCGCTCCGATCGTCGGGATCCCCCGCGCGGCCCTGCACCGCATCCTGCGCGAGGCGCTTCCCGCCGAGTGCCTCGTCGTCGGCGCCGAGGTGACCGAGGTGGACACCACCCAGCCGTTCCGGGTCCGGGCCGGTCTGGGCGGCAGCACCCCCGAGGCCCGGTCTCCGAGGACCGACCTCCCGAGGACCGACTCCCCGACGTCCGACCTCCTGCGGGCCGGCCGACTGGAGGCCGATCTCCTGGTGGCCGCCGACGGCATCAACAGCCGCCTCCGGCGCCACCTCTTCCCCGACCACCCCGGGCCGGCCTACAGCGGCTCGACGGTGCTGCGGGCGATCACCGAGCACCCGGTCGAGGGCCTGGCGGCCGACTTCGAGCTGACCTGGGGCCACGGCGCCGAGTTCGGCCACATCGCCTTCCCGGACGGCACCGCCGAGTGGCACGCGGTCCTGAACGCTCCGGCCGGGGTCCGCTACCGCGATCCGCTGACCGAAGTCCGCCGGCGCTTCGCGCGCTGGCACGAGCCGATCCCCGCACTGCTGGCCGCGACCCGGCCGGAGGCGGTGCTGCACCACGACGTCAACGAGCTGGCCACTCCGCTGCCCTCCTTCGTCTCCGGTCGGATCGCGCTGCTCGGCGACGCGGCGCACGCCATGACGCCCCACCTGGGCCAGGGCGCCTGCCAGGCACTGGAGGACGCGGTGACCCTGGCCGCGGCACTCACCGAAGCGCGGACGGTCGAGGGCGCGCTCGCCCGCTACGACACCGTCCGCCGGCCGCGCAGCCAGGCGGTCGCCCGCGATGCCCGCCGGGCCGGCCGGATGGGTCAGCAGCTCGCCCACCCGCTGGCGGTGGGCCTGCGCAACGCCGCGATCCGGCTCACCCCGCCCGGCGCGATGGTCCGGACCGTCCTGCGGCACGCCGACTGGACGCCGCCCCGGATCGCCCCTCGCGCCGCCTAGGCAAGGGCTCACGGTCCCACTTGACCGGGAATCAGGTTAGGCGCCATATTACTTCTCGTGACCCCGCACCCCGAGAGCGGCCCCACCGCTCCCAGTCTCGAACAGGCCCGCCGTCAGATCGTCCGCTACGGCCTCTCGGCCGATCCGCAGGCGATCCTGGTCGCGAGCCGGCTGATGGCGGCGGGCGCCCGGCTCGGCCAGGCCGGCGAGGTGCACTTCGGCCGCTTCGGCCTCTCCACCGGCCGCTACCGGCTACTGGCGGACCTGGAGGACCACGGCGGCGAGAAGTCGCCCTCCCAGCTCGCGGCGAGCCTCGGCGTCACCCGGGCGACCGTGACCGGGCTGGTCGACGGCCTGGAGCGGCAGGGCCTGGTGGCCCGCCGCCCGTCCGCGGAGGACGGACGGGGCAACGTGGTGGTGCTCACCGCACGCGGCGCCGACAGGATGCGCGAGCTGGCACCCGAGCACTTCGCCCGGATGCAGGCACTGGTCGAAGGACTCTCGCCCGAGGAGCGCACCACCTTCCTGGACCTGCTGGCCCGTGTGGTCGCCGGCATGGACGCGCTGACCGAGGACTGATCCACACCCCGGCGGGCCGCCGTAGAACGGCCCGCCTCTTCCCGGCCCTAATAGTTAGGCACCTAAGCACAAATACTTAGGCACCTTATTACCTATGGAAGGAAGTCCACCCCCATGAGCAAGAAGGCCCCGGGCGCTCCCCCGCCCTTCGTCCTGTGGCGCGAAGTCCTGGTCGCCTACGTCATGCCCGCCGCCATGGCCGGGGCCGGCGGAGCCGTCACCGGCCAGCCGCAGCTGGTGACCGCCGCACTCACCACCATCGGCGGCACCTCCGCCCTGGTGGCCGCCGCGCTCGGCGCCGCGCTGCGCCGGCGTCCACTCCGCGCCCGGCCCGCCCGGACCCCGCGCGCGCTCGCCGCCGCGGTCCTCGGACTGGCCGCCGCCGCGCTCGGCCTGGCCGTCGGCCTCGCCGCCGCCCGCTGGCTGCCCCACGTCCCGGCGTTCGCCGACAGCCCGTGGCCGCCCCGGCTGCCGGTCGACCTGCCGGTCTCCGCGGCGATCGCCGCCACCATCACCACCTGGCACTGGCGCGGCAGCCGCCCGGCCCGCACCGCACAGCACCGACTCCCCACCGCACCCCAACCCCACCCCGAAAGGCAGACATCATGATCGTCATCATGGGCGCTGGTGGCGCCACCGGCGGCGCCACCCTGCGCAGCCTCGCCGCCCTCGGCGCACCGAGCCGCGCCCTCAGCCGCGACCCCGCCCGACTGGCCGCCACCCTCGACGAGCACACCCTCGCCCGGACCGCCACCCTCCCGGCCGACGCCGCCGATCCGGCCTCCCTGCGCGAGGCCTTCCGCGGCGCGCACCAGCTCTTCCTCACCATGGCCAACGGCCCGCGGCAGGTCCGCTTCGAGCTGAACGCGATCGAGGCGGCGCTCGACTGCGGCGTGGAGCACGTCGTCAAGGTCTCCGCGCCCGCCGCCGAGCCGGACTCCCCCGTCGAGGTCTCGCGCGGCCACCACCTGATCGAGCAGCGGCTGCGCTCCTCCGGCGTCACCACCACGGTGCTGCGGCCGTACGCGTTCATGCAGAAGCTGCTGCTCCTGGCGCCCGGCGTCGCCGCCGCCGGGGTGGTGCACGGCGCGCTGGGGCAAGCGCGGTGCAACTACGTGGACGTCCGGGACATCGGGGACGCCGCGGCCGAGGTGCTCACCCGGCCCGACCTCGCCGGCGGCACCTACCCGCTGACCGGCGGACGGGCCTACAGTTACCCGGAGCTCACCGCACTGCTGGGCGAGCTGCTCGGGCGGCCGGTCCGCTATCTCGACCTGGGCCCGTCCGAGCTGCACGCCCACCTGGTCGAGCGGGCCGGGATGCCGCACTGGCTGGCCACCCACGTGGTGGAGATCCAGCAGCTCGCGGCGGTCCGCAAGGAGACGCCGGACGACACCTTCCTCCGTCTCGTCGGACGCGCTCCCCGCGCTCTGGAGGCCTTCCTCGGCGAGAACCTGCACCTGTTCCGCTGACCGCCGGAACGGCGGCGGGCCGGACCTCCCGAGCCGATCACCTCCGGCCGGGAGGTCCGGCCCGCCGCGTTCCACCCCCTCCACCACTCGAAGGGAGCAGGATTCACTGTGGTGTGGATCACGGTCGAAAATTCCACCTGACGGCCCGTCAATTCGACTGACAATTCGTCACATCGATTCCAAGGAGCCCCAGTTATCGGCTGATGATCCGTCAGATTTGGCCGTTCCGGCGCCAGTTGGGGCGAGTTTCCGGTCCTGCCCGGTCGCCGCCCCGGGGCTACCATCGGTCGGGTTGTCCGCTCCGGCCCCGGAGTGGGGTCACCCGGTCAGGTTGGTGCTCCCACCGCCCCAGGGGCCGGGCATCGGTCGGAACGGGGCGAGGACGAGGAGCGCACGGCTGCCATGACAGCTGAACCGAGCCACCCGGAGCAGCACGCCACGCCACCGCAGGAGCCGACGCCACCGGCCGGGGCCGCACAGCCCGGGCCCGCGCCCCAGGAGCCCGCGGAGCCCACGACCGAGACCGCGCCCCCGCCTGTGCCCGTGCCCGTGCCCCAGGACCCCGCGCAACCCGCGGGGACGCCGGCCGGCACCGCACGGCAGGAGCCGGCCCAGGCCCCTCCGGCGCAGCCGGGCCAGGCCCTCGCCCTGTTCCCCGGCCGCCCGGCCGCCGTCCCCCGCACCCTGGTCGACGTACTGGACGCCACCGTGCGCTCCCACCCCGACGAGCCCGCCCTGGACGACGGGCACACCGTGCTCAGCTACCGCGCGCTGGCCACCGAGGTCGAGCAGCTGCGCCGTCGGCTGGCCTCTGCCGGGATCGGCCCGGGCGACCGGGTCGGTGTGCGCGTGCCCTCCGGCACCAACGACCTCTACGTCTCGATCCTCGCGGTGCTCGCCGCCGGGGCCGCCTACGTCCCGGTGGACGCCGAGGACCCGGACGAACGCGCCGAGCTGGTCTTCGGCGAGGCCGCCGTCGCCGCCGTGCTCGGCGCCGGGCGCGGCCTGACGACCACCGGCGAGCGCGCTCCCGCCCTGGAGCGCCGCCCCACCCCGGCCGACGACGCCTGGATCATCTTCACCTCCGGTTCGACCGGCAAGCCCAAGGGCGTGGCCGTCACCCACCACAACGCCGCCGCCTTCGTGGACGCCGAGGCCGCGCTCTTCCTCCAGGAGGAGCCGATCGGCCCCGGCGACCGGGTGATGGCCGGCCTCTCGGTGGCCTTCGACGCCTCCTGCGAGGAGATGTGGCTGGCCTGGCGGCACGGCGCCTGCCTGGTGCCGGTGCCCCGTTCCCAGGTGCGCAGCGGTGCCGACCTCGGCCCATGGCTGGCCGAGCAGGAGATCACCGTGGTCTCCACCGTGCCGACCCTGGCCGCGCTGTGGCCGGCCGAGGCCCTCAACGAGGTACGGCTGCTGATCTTCGGCGGCGAGGCCTGCCCGCCCGAACTGGTGCAGCGCCTGGTCACCGAGGGCCGCGAGGTGTGGAACACCTACGGCCCGACCGAGGCCACCGTGGTCGCCTGCGCCGCCCTGCTGACCGGCGAGGGCCCGGTGCGGATCGGCCTGCCGCTGGACGGCTGGGACCTCGCCGTGGTGGACGAGGCCGGCCTGCCGGTGGCCGCCGGCGGCACCGGACAGCTGGTGATCGGCGGGGTGGGCCTGGCCCGCTACCTCGACCCGGAGAAGGACGCCGAGAAGTACGCGCCGCTGCCCTCGCTGGGCTGGGAGCGCGCCTACCGCAGCGGTGACCTGGTCCAGGCGGACCCGGCCGGCCTGCTGTTCCTGGGCCGCACCGACGAGCAGATCAAGCTGGGCGGCCGCCGGATCGAGCTCGGCGAGGTGGACGCGGCCCTGCAAGCCCTGCCCGGCGTGGCGGGCGCGGCGGCGGCCGTCCGCACCGCGCGCGGCGGCAACCAGCTGCTGGTCGGCTACCTGGTGGTCCAGGACGGCTTCGACCGCGAGCAGGCCGTCGAGCGGCTGCGCGCCGAGCTGCCCGCCGCCCTCGTGCCACTGCTGGCGACCGTCGAGACCCTGCCCACCAGGACCTCCGGCAAGGTCGACCGCAACGCCCTGCCCTGGCCGCTGCCCGAGCTGGAGACCGCCGGCCCGAGCGAGGAGCTGTACGGCACCGAGGCGTGGCTGGCCGAGCAGTGGTCGGAGATCCTCGGGGTCCGGGTCGGCGGCCCGCGCGAGGACTTCTTCGCGATCGGCGGCGGCAGCCTGGCAGCCGCCCGGCTGACCACCCTGCTGCGCACCCGCTACCCGAGCGCGGCCGTGCTGGACATCTACCAGCACCCGACGCTGCGCAAGCTCGCCCGGCATCTGGAGCGCAGCGCCGGCGAGAGCGCCGAGGCCCGGACCATCGCCCTGGTGCCGACCAGGGCCAAGCTGCTCCAGCTGCTGCTGCTGATCCCGCTGTTCACCGTGGTCGGCCTGCGCTGGACGGTCGCCCTGCTGGCCGCCGGGAACCTGCTCACCCACGTCGGCGACTACCCGTGGGCGCCCACCGCCTCGTGGTGGTGGGTCGGCGCGGGCGCGCTCGCGCTGTACTCCCCGCCGGGCCGGCTGGCCGTCGCGGCGGGCGGCGCCCGGCTGCTGCTGCGGGGCCTGCGCCCGGGCAGCCACCCGCGCGGCGGCTCCGTCCACCTGCGGCTGTGGACCGCCGAGCGGCTCGCCGAGCTGAGCGGCGCGGACTCGCTGTCCGGCGCCTGGCTGGTGCGCTACGCCCGGGCGCTGGGCGCGAAGGTCGCGCCCGACGTGGACCTGCACTCGCTGCCGCCGGTCACCGGGATGCTGAAGCTGGGCCGCGGCTGCGCGGTCGAGGCCGAGGTGGACCTGTGCGGCTACTGGCTGGACGGCGACCGGCTGCTGATCGGCCAGGTCAAGATCGGTTCCGGTGCCGTGGTCGGCACCCGCTCGACACTGCTGCCCGGCGCCCGGGTCGGCAAGCGCGCCCAGGTGGCGGCCGGTTCGAGCGTCACCGGGCAGGTGCCGACCGGCCAGCGCTGGGGCGGCGCGCCCGCCGTCAAGCTGGGCCGCGTCGAACGCACCTGGCCCAAGGATCGCCCGACCCGCCGGGCCCGCTGGGCCTCGCTGTACGGCGCCAGCGGCGCCGTGCTCGGCCTGCTCCCGGTGCTGCCCGCGCTCGCCGCGCTCGCCGCGCTGTCCCGCTTCGTCGACCAGGGCGCGGACCTCGGTCCGGCGCTCGGCGGAGCGCTCCTCGGGCTGCTGCCCGCCACCCTGGCGTTCGGCGCGGTGTACGCGGCGCAGCTGGTGGTGCTGGTCCGGCTGCTGAGCATCGGCCTGGTGCCCGGCACGCACCCGCTGCACGGCCGGGTGGGCTGGCAGGCGTGGACCGTCACCCAGCTGATGGACCGCGCCCGCGAGGTGCTGTTCCCGCTCTACGCCGGGCTGGTCACCCCGCTGTGGCTGCGGGCCCTCGGGATGCGGGTCGGGCGGGGCGCGGAGGTGTCCACGGTGCTGGCGCTGCCCAGCCTGACCACGGTCGGCGACGGCGCGTTCCTGGCCGACGACACCCTGATCGCCCCGTACGAGCTGGGCGGCGGCTGGGTGCGGCTCGGCGAGGCGAAGGTCGGCGAGCGGGCGTTCCTGGGGAACTCGGGGATGACCGCGCCGGGCCGGTCGGTGCCCAAGCGCGGCCTGGTGGGCGTGCTGTCGGCGACGCCGGCGAAGGCGAAGAAGGGCGGCTCGTACCTGGGCATGCCGCCGATGCGGCTGCCGCGGTCGGCGGACCAGGCCGACCAGAGCCTGACCTACGAGCCGCCGGCCCGGCTGCTGTGGGCGCGCGGGCTGGTCGAGGTCGGCCGGCTGGTGCCGGTGCTGGCCTCCGGGGCGCTGGGCCTGCTGACCGTGGCGGCGCTGTGCGGGCTGGCGGCCGGTTCGCCGCTGACCGCCGCGCTGCTGTCGGGCCTGGTCCTGCTGGCGGCCGGCGTGCTGGCCTGCGCGGTCGCGGTGGCGGCCAAGTGGCTGCTGGTCGGGCGGTTCCGGGCGGTGGAGCACCCGCTGTGGAGCGGCTTCGTGTGGCGCAACGAGCTGGCGGACACCTTCGTGGAGATGCTGGCGGTTCCGTGGCTGGTCGGCGCGGTGCCGGGGACCCCGGTGCTCAACCTGTGGCTCCGCTCGCTCGGGGCGCACGTCGGGCACGGGGTCTGGTGCGAGAGCTACTGGCTGCCGGAGGCCGACCTGGTCACCCTCGGCGACGGGGTCACCGTCAACCGGGGCTGCGTGGTGCAGACCCACCTCTTCCACGACCGGATCATGCGGATGGATACTGTGGTCCTCCGCGAGGGCGCCACCCTGGGCCCGGGCGGCATCGTGCTGCCCGGCAGCACGGTGGGCGCGCGCAGCACGCTGGGCCCGGCCTCGCTGGTGATGCGCGCCGAGTCCGTCCCCGCCGACACGCGGTGGCTGGGCAATCCGATCGAGGCGTGGCAGGCCACGCCGTGACCACCTCCCCGTCCCCCCGTCCCGGCCCGCAGGAAGCGCACGTCCCCGTGAAGTCCAAGCCCGTCCCCGCGGCCGCCGGCGCCCCGGACCCGTACTTCCCGACCAGCGGCGACCACCGCTACCGGGTGCACCGCTACGAGCTGGCGCTGGACTACCGGCCCGGGCCCAACCGGCTGGCCGGATCGGCCCGGCTGAGCGCGGTCGCGGACGCCGCGCTGGCGGAGTTCGCGCTCGACCTGGCCGAGTTCCGGATCGGGCGGGTGCTGGTCGACGGCCGGGCCGCCCGCTACACCCACCGCGCCGGCAAGCTGCGGATCCGCCCGGCCAAGGCCCTGGCGCCCGGCGCGGCGTTCACCGTCGAGGTGCACTACGCCGGCAATCCGCGCCCGGTGCGCAGCCCGTGGGGCGGCCTGGGCTGGGAGGAGCTGACCGAGGGCGCGCTGGTGGCGAGCCAGCCGGTCGGCGCTCCGTCCTGGTTCCCGTGCAACGACCGCCCCGCCGACAAGGCGACCTACCAGATCGCGGTCACCACGGCGTCCCCGTTCACGGTGGTGGCGAGCGGCCGGCTGCTGACCCGCACCACCAAGGCGTCCAGCACCACCTGGGTGTACGAGCAGAGCGCGCCGACCCCGACCTACCTGGTGACGGTGTCGATCGGGCACTACCGGCCGGTGCCGCTGGCGGTGCGCCCGGCGGTGCCGCAGACCGGCTACGTGCCGGAGCGGCTGGCCGCGGCGTTCGCCCGGGACTTCGCCCGGCAGCCCGAGATGGCGGCGTACTTCGGCGAGGTCTTCGGCCCGTACCCGTTCGGCGAGTACGCGGTGGTCGTCGCGGACGAGGAACTGGACGTCCCGGTGGAGGCGCAGGGCGTCGCCACCTTCGGCACCAACCACCTCGGCGGCGGCTGGGAACGCGAGCGGCTGATCGCGCACGAGCTGGCCCACCAGTGGTTCGGCAACAGCGTCACGATCGCCGACTGGCGGCACATCTGGCTCAACGAGGGCTTCGCCAAGTACGCCGAGTGGCTCTGGTCCGAGCACGCCGGCGGCCCTGGTGCGGCCGTGCACGCCGCCGCCGCGCACCGGCTGCTCGCCGGGCTGCCGCAGGACCTGTGCCTCGGCGACCCGGGCCGGAAGCTGATGTTCGACGACCGGCTGTACCAGCGCGGCGGACTGCTGGTGCACGCGCTGCGGCGGGCGCTCGGCGAGGACGCGTTCTTCGCGATGCTGCGGGACTGGACGAGCGCCAACCGGCACGGCGTGGTCTCCACCGCCGACCTGCGCGCGCACGCCGCCCGGTACACCACCGCCCCGCTCGGCCCGCTCTTCGAGGCCTGGCTGGAGCGGCCGGAGCTGCCGCCGCCGACGGACTGAGCGTTCCGGCGGGGCCGGGCCCGGGCCGGTCGCCATCCGGGCCGGTCGCCATCCGGGCCGGGCTCGACTGGGCCAGGCTCGACTGGGCCACACCGGCCATCAGGCCCGCCCCGGTTATTCGGCCCGCCCCGGCGCCGGGCTGGACTACTGTCCGTACACATGTCGATGAGTCCGGAAGTCCACATGACCGACCTTCCCGCCGAGCTGCTGCCCGCCACCCGCCGCGCCCTGCTGCACCGGCTCGCCGTCACCCAGGCCGAGGGCCGCACTCCCTCGCTCGTCGCCGGGGTGCTGCGGGACGGGCAGCCGGTCTGGAGCGGCGCCCGCAGCATGGTCGACGGGCACGCGCCGACCCCCGACGTCCAGTACCGGATCGGCTCCCTCACCAAGACCTTCGTCGCCGTCCTGGTGCTCCGGCTGCGCGACGAGGGCCTGCTCGACCTCGCCGACCCGCTCTCCCGGCACCTGCCCGGCACCCCCGCCGACGACGCCACCATCGCCCAACTGCTCTCGCACTCCTCCGGCCTGCCCGCCGAGACCCCCGGCCCGTGGTGGGAGCGGACCGAGGGCACCCTGCGGCCCGGCCTCGACGACCTCCTGGAGACCGAGCGGCCGCTGAAGCACCCGGCCGGGCGGGTCCACCACTACTCCAACCCCGGCTACGCGCTGCTCGGCGCCCTGGTGGCGAAGCTGCGCGGCGAGCCCTGGGACGAGGCGCTGCGCCGCGAGGTGCTCGCCCCGCTCGGCATGGACCGCACCACGGCACTGCCCGAGCACCCGCACGCCGGGGGCTTCGCCGTCCACCCCTGGGCCGACGTCATGCTGCCCGAGCCGCTCACCGACACCGGACTGATGGGCCCGGCCGGCCAACTCTGGTCCACCATCGCCGACCTGGCCCGCTGGGCGGCCTTCCTGACGGCCGGCGACGACAAGGTGCTGTCCGCCGGCACCCTCGCCGAGATGCGCCGGCCGGCCGTCGGCCCGGACGACGCCGAGTGGACCAGCGGCTACGGACTCGGCCTGCAACTGCGCCGCCACGAGGGCCGGTTGCTGTACGGACACACCGGCTCGATGCCCGGCTTCACGGCCGGACTGTGGATCAGCGAGGCCGACGACCTGGCCGCGTACGCCCTCTCCAACGCCACCAGCGGCCCCAGTACCGCCGGGCTGGCCGCCCAGCTGCTCACGCTCACCGCCGAACTGGAGCCCCGGCTGCCCGAACCGTGGCGCCCGGCGGCCGACGTGGACGCGGAGCTGCTGGAACTCACCGGCCCCTGGTACTGGGGCGCCGCGCCGACCGCCCTGCGACTGCGGCCCGGACGGGTGCTGGAACTCAGCCCGCTCACCGGCGCCGGCCGCGGCTCCCGGTTCCGGCCCGAGCCGGACGGCACCTGGACCGGCGTGGAGAACTACTACGCGGGCGAGACCCTGCGGGTGGTCCGCCACCCCGACGGCACGGTCAGCCACCTGGACGTCGGTTCCTTCGTCTACACCCGCGAGCCGTACGGCCCGGCCGGCGCCGTCCCGGGCGGGGTCGACCCGGAGGGCTGGCGGGCGTTCTGAGCCGCCCGTCGAGGTCGGGCCGGGGACGGACGGCGACGTGACGACGGCGGGTGCGGCGCGGGGGCGGCGCGGGGGCGTACGGTGCGGCCGTACGCCCCCGCGCCGTACCTTGTCCACCCCCGCCGGTCGAGCGCCCGGTGCCGGGCAAGTGACCGACGGGCCACGGGTGTTCCCATTCAACAGGTGCACATCTGCGCTCCCCCGGGCCGCAACATAAATGCCAACCGATTCGGAGAGACATACGGGGACCGGTTCGCGTCCATGCCCAACCGCCTGCGGACCGGGACGGTGCCCTGGTGATCCACGGCACCGCCGATCGTGCTGCCCTGGAGGGTCCGCCATGACCACCGTCCCCACGTACGCTCCGTCCGCAGTCGCCACCGCCCACGACGCCCCGGCGGTCCCCGCGCCCCGCCCCCGGCCCGCCGCCCCGGCCGCGTACACCGTCTCCCTCGCCCGCGACGAGGACGACGTGCGCGCCGCCCAACGGCTGCGCCACCAGGTCTTCGGCGCCGAACTGGGCGCCGTGCTGCACAGCCCGGTCGAGGGTCTGGACGTCGACCCGTTCGACGAGTTCTGCGACCACCTGCTGGTCCGCGAGGGCGAGCAGGGCACCGTCATCGGCACCTACCGGCTGCTGCGCCCCGAGGCCGCCCGACGGGCCGGCCGGCTGTACTCCGACGGCGAGTTCGACCTCTCCGCGCTCGCGCCGGTCCGCCCCGGCCTGGTCGAGCTCGGGCGCTCCTGCATCCACCCGGACCACCGGGGCAACGGCGCCGTCATCAACCTGATGTGGGGCGGCATCGCGCGCTACCTGGCCGACACCGGCAACACCTGGGTCGGCGGCTGCTGCTCGATCGAGCTGGGGGACGGCGGCGCCACCGCGGCCCGGGTCTGGGACACCGTCAGCGCCAAGCACCTCGCGCCCGAGGAGTACCGGGTCACCCCGCACCGGCGCTGGGACGCCACCGGGGTGGCGCGCGCCGAGCGGGGCGCGCTGCCGGCCCTGCTCCGCGGCTACCTCCGCCTCGGCGCCTGGGTCTGCGGCGAGCCCGCGTACGACCCGGACTTCGACTGCGCCGACCTGTACGTGCTGCTCTCGCTGGAGCGCACCGACCCCCGCTACCTGCGGCACTTCCTGTCCGGCGTCCCCGCCTCGGGCACCTCGTCATGAGTGTCTGGCTGCCCACGGCGACCTGCCGGCCCGAGACCTGCCTGGCCGACATCTCCCCGGCGGTCTCCCACCCCCGGCGGGCGCTGCGGCTGGCGGCCTGTCTGGCGGCGGTGCTGGCGGGGGTCGTGCTCGGCCTGCCGGCCCGGCTCGCCCCGTACCGCGCCCGGATCCTGCTGGTCCGGCTCTGGGCGCGGGTGGTGCTGCGCTCCCTCGGGGTGACCGTCCACCTCGCCGGGCCCGGCGGGCCGGGCCCGGGGGCGGGCTCGGGCGGCGGGGTGCTCGTGGTGGCCAACCACGTGTCCTGGCTCGACATACCGCTGCTGGCCGCCGGGCAGCCGGGCCGGTCGCTGGCCAAGACCGAGGTCCGGCGGTGGCCGGTGCTCGGCCCGCTGATCGCCTGCTGCGGCACCGTCTTCCTGGACCGCGACCGGCTACGGACGCTGCCGGACACCGTCGCGGCGGTGGCCGAGGTGCTGCGCTCCGGGCAGCCGGTGATCGTCTTCCCGGAGGGGTCGACCTGGTGCGGGCGGGAGAGCGGCCGGTTCCGGCCCGCCCTGTTCCAGGCGGCGGTGGAGGCGGGGGCCGACGTCCAGCCGGTGACGATCCGCTACCGGCTGGCCGACGGGCGGCCGACCAGCGTGCCCGCCTTCATCGGGGACGACGGCCTGCTCACCTCGCTCGCCCGGGTGGTCGCGGCCCGCGGGCTGGTCGCCGACGTGACCTTCCTGCCGCCGATCCCGCCGCCCGGCCCGCGGCCCGCCCGGACCACGGCGCCCTGCTGGTGGCGGACTCCGGTCCGGTGCGGACGGTCGCGGACCTCAAGGGCACCACCGTCGTCCTCGCCGTGGG
>NZ_JBEZUT010000137.1:0-21958 GCF_040636595.1 Kitasatospora sp. NPDC036755 | reverse complement strand
GGGAGCCACTGCGGAGCATTGGCGACCGACGACAACGCGGCGAGGTGCGTGCCCCGGCGTCGCACGCCCGGCGGGAATTGTCAGACACGCCCTAGTCGTCCAGGTCCTCCAGCCGGCCCGCGTCCCGCTGCTGCTGCGGCAGCCCGAGCGCCGAGGCCAGGCCGTCCGGCCCGCTGCCCGCCTTGCGGTAGACCGCCGCCAGCCGCCGGTTGACCAGGCCGATCGGCACCCCGAGCTCGTCGGCGATCCGCTGCGGCGGCACGCCCTGCACCGCGCGCTTGGCGACCTCCCACTCCGCGCTGCTGAGCGTCTCGATGGTCTCCCGGAAGTCGCGCAGCCCCAGCCGGTTGGGCCGCAGGCCGTAGTTGGCCAGCTCCCGGCGGGCCCGGTCGACCAGCCCCTCCGCGGAGCAGTGCTGGGCCAGTTCGATGCCCTGGTACAGGTACTCCTGGGCGTCGTCCAGCCGTCCGACCCGGCGCAGCGCGGCACCGAGGTCGACCAGCGCGACGGCGTGCTCGTAGCCCGCCGGGGACTGCCCGAGGTACGCCACCGACTCCTCCAGCAGCTCGACCGCGGCCCGGCCGTCCTCGATCCGGGCCTGCAGGCGCAGCGCGCTGCCGATCGCCGAGGCGGTGCCGAAGGCGCGGGCGTCCAGCACCGCCTGCTGGGCGTAGTCGCGGGCGCGCTCCGGCTCGTCGTCGGCGATCGCGATGGCGAGGTGGCCCGCCCAGGGCGCCCAGACGGTGTTGCGCCAGCCGCGGACGTTCAGTTGGGCGGCGGCCGCGCCGGCGAACTTCTCCTTGGCGACCAGCAGCTTGCCGTACAGCGAGGCCGCGTCCGGCAGCACCATGGCCGTCGAGTGGTACGGCGGGTGGAAGCCGAAGTCGTTGGCGAGGTTCCAGGCCTCCTCCACCCGGCCGCGGGCGATCAGGGTGTCGACCAGCACGCCGATGGCGTCCCAGGCCAGCGGCAGCCTCTCGCCGATCCGCTCGGAGATGCGGTAGGCCCGGCGCAGGAAGTCCTCGGCCTCGGCGAGCAGGCCTCGGCGGAACCGGGCCAGGCCCATCAGGAAGTAGGCGAAGCCCCGGTGGGCTCCGCTCCAACCGGCGATCTCGAACTGGATGATGGCGTCCGCGGCCAGCCGTTCGGCCTGGGCGATGCGGTCGTTGTAGATGTACGTCAGGCAGAGCATCGAGGGCAGTTCGAAGCCCCAGGTGGTGTCGGTCCAGCCGAGGCCCTTGGGCAGCCGAGTGCCTTCGAGGACCTCGTCGGCGAGCGCGAGCGCGTCGGCGGAGGAGGCGCCGCGCAGGGTGAGGTCCCAGGCTCGCATGGCGAGTACGGCCCGGTCGGCCGCCTCCCGCCCGGGCAGGTTCCGGCACATCACGCCGAGCCGGTCGGAGCGGCCGGGGCCGTCCTCCTCGGACTTGCGGAAGGCGTGCCACATGAAGGAGGCGGCCTGGAGCCGCTGGCGCCCGGCCGGGTCGGTGGTCTTCAGGGCCTCCTCCTGGCAGACCAGGGCGGCCTGACCCAGCTCTCCGGCGTGGGCGAGCACCTCGGAGAGCCGGAAGGTGGCGTCCACGCGCAGGGCGGGGCGCAGCGGCACCTCGTCCGGGTCGAGGGCCAGCTTGAGCTGGTTGACGGTGGCGACGGGGTCGGTGAGCAGTGCGGAGCAGCCGAGTTCGTAGAGCACCTCGGCCTTGATCTCGTCGGCGGGCGGCTCGTTGAGCGCGCGGTGCAGACAGCGCTGGGCGGCCTCGGGGGCGCCGATCAGCTGGTGTTCGACGGCGGCGCGGCGCAGCTTCCTGACGATCCGGTCGTCGCCCTCGCCGGAGTGGGTCTCGACCAGGTGGCGGGAGGCGGCGAGCAGGCCGAGTCCGGCGTTCTCGATCTCGGCGGCGGCGATGCCGTGCATCCCGAGGCGGGTGGCGTCCGGCATGGTGTTGTAGATGGAGCTGGCGATCAGCGGGTGGACGAACTCCAGGTTCCCGTTGGGGGTCTGGGTCAGCACGCGCTGCTTGCGCAGCTGCTTGATGGAGTCGCGGGCGCCCTCGCTGCTCTGGGTGGAGATCCTGGTGGCGAGGTCGACCCGGATGTCGGTTCCCAGCATCGCGCAGGCCCAGGCGAAGCGCAGGGTGGCGGCGCCGAGGCGGTCCAGCCAGCTCTTGAGGGTCATCCCGGCGGCGTCGACGGCGAGTTCGCGCAGCTGCCGGGAGTTCTCCTCGACCGGTTCGAGCTCCTGCTCGCGGACCTGGTCGAGCAGGGCGTTGGCCTCGAACGGGTTGCCGTTGACGACGTTCCAGAACTCGTAGCAGAAGGCGTCCTCGGCCTTGTCGCCGAGCTCGGCGCGGATCATGTCGGTGACGGAGCTGAGGGTGAGCCGGTTGAGTTCGTGCCGGCGGGCCTTGAGCAGGAGGACGTCGCGGCGGTAGTCCTGGGTCTCGGTGGGCCAGTCGTTCTCGTCCTCCCGGAAGGCGAAGACGAGCAGGACGGGAAGTTCACTCGATCGGATGGCGAACTTGGTCAGCCAGGACAGTGACTCCCCGTCCGCCCAGTGCAGGTCGTCGACGATCATCACCATCGGCGCGCGGCGCGGTGCGAGCTGGGTGAGGACGTAGTCGAGGCCGTCGCGCACGCCCTGGGGGTCGAGTCGGCGGGCGCCGACCTTGGGCTGCTTGAGGCCCATGGCCGGTCCGACGACCTCCTCCCAGGTGCCCATGACCTGGCTGAACACCTCGGGCTGCAGGCCGCTGAGCACGGGCTGGAGCAGCTGGCGCAGCACGTGGTAGGGCTCCTTGAACTGCCGTTCGCCGCCTCGGGCGAACAGCACGGTGGCGCCGTCCCGGAGCTTGGCCAGGCGCCGGACCTCGTGCAGCAGACTGGTCTTGCCGATGCCGGGGCGACCGGAGAAGGTGAGGAGGTCACCGATCTCGGTGCCTCCGGCCGCGAAGCCGCGGCAGAGCTGGTCGACGGCGGCCTCCACCGAGCGGAGTTCGGCGTCGCGGTCGCGCAGCCGGACCCGGGGCGCGGTGCCGTCGCCGTCTTGGGCGGAACCAGCACCCGCCCGAATTGCGTTCTCCTGCTCGGTCACCGTCGCGCCTCCGCCTCGCCCGCTCGCGTCACAGCTCCATCACTGCGTGGAGCCGAGGTTAGCGCCGCACGAACCTTCCCGTGGGGCATTCGTGCAGGCTGGGGCGGACGGTGAGGGTTCGGGCGAGCGGCCAAGGGCAATTGCCCTATATCCCTAACGTCCGATCATTACATCAGATACCCTACGGCCTTCGAGGCGCGGATGATCTTGCGAAACCCACCCCCACCGTCCATGCCCCGTCACGTCAACTCCCCCCACCATCAGTGCTCGAACAAAAATCGCCCCCACCCTCCGCTGCACCGGGAGTCCGATGTCTGACGACACCTCACTTCAGATTCCGTTCCCGCACCGCCGCAGTCCGCACGGCCCGCGCGCCACCGAACTGCACCGGGACTGGCTGATCCGCCACCCCCTGCTCCCCGACGCCGACCACCCCGGCTATGCGCACTGGGAGGTGGTGGACCTCGCGGCGCTCGGCTATCCGGACACCGATCCGGACGAACTCGCCCTGGCCGCCGACCTGATGGGGTTCTACTTCCTCTTCGACGACCAGTTCGACGGGCCGCTCGGCCGCCGCCCCACCGAGGTCGCCCCGATCTGCGAACGGCTGATCGCCGTCCTGCACGGCGCCCGCCCCGACCAGGGGTCCGCGGTCGAGACCGCCTTCGCCGACCTGTGGGACCGCAGCGCGCGGGGCATGCCGGCCCGCTGGCAGGCCCGCGCCGCCTACAACTGGGAGTACTACTTCGCCAGTCACCCCGCCGAGGCCGCCGGCCGGATCTCCACCCGGCCGCCGGACCGCGACGGCTACCTGGAGCTCCGCCGGGGCACCGCGGCGATGGAAACGATCTTCGACATGATCGAACGCCTGGGCCAGTTCGAAGTCCCGGCCGCCGTCCTGCACCACCCGGTGCTGCGTCAACTCCGCCAGCTGGCAGCCGACATACCGTCGCTCAGCAACGACGTGCGCTCCTACCCGCTGGAGGCGCCGCGCGGGGACGTGAACAACCTCGTCATGATCGTCCAGCGGGAGCGGCGCTGCTCGGCCGAGGAGGCCTGCGCGGCGGTCATCGCCGAGGCCCAGCTGATGGTCGACCGCTGCGCCGAGCTGCGCGACCGACTGCCCGACGTCCACCGCGAGTTGGGACTCTCCCGGATCGAACGCACGATCGCCCAGCGGTACGCGGACGGACTGCTCACCTGGCTGGCCGGCTACCTCAGCTGGGAGGCCCGCACCGGCCGATACCACGCGGTCTGACCGGCGCGCGCCCGGAGCCGCCCGACGGGCGTGCGGTGGTGCGCCCCGAGGGTGTCGCCCCGGCCCCGCGGCGGCGTGCGGCGGCACGCCGCAGGGGCGGCCCCGCCCGCACGGGACGGCGCGTGGCAGCGCACCGCGCGACCGCGTCCGGGGCGCGCGCCCCCACAGTGATCCGATCCGAACGCCTGCGGCGATCCGGCTCGGGGAACCCGTGGTGATCCGCTCCGCGGCGCCCGCGGTGATCCGCTCCGCGATACCCGTCGGCCCCGGAGGCCCCGGAGGCTCCCCCGGAACGGCCGGACGGCACACCCTCCGTACGGGACGCGCGCACGGACCGTAGCCGCGCCGTGCACCCGGCGGCTATCGTGCTCGGCGGCGGGCACCCCGACGGGGCGCCGGTCCGATGTGCGTGTCCCACCCCTCCCGCCGGATCACCCCTGACCGGGTGGTCCGGCGTGCGCCGTCCCGCCGCGGCCCGAGCCGCGGCGGGCGGCACCCGACGCAGCGAGGAGACAGCGAGCATGACGGTCTACCAGCCCCCCGGCACCCCCGGCAGCATCGTCGCCTACCGCTCCCGGTACGAGCACTGGATCGGCGGCGGATGGACGCCCCCGGCGCGCGGCGAGTACTTCGGCAACCCCACCCCGGTCACCGGCGAGGTCTTCACCGAGGTCGCCCGGGGCACCGCCGAGGACATCGAGGCCGCCCTGGACGCGGCCCACGCCGCCGCCCCGTCCTGGGGCCGCACCTCCGCCGCCGAACGGGCGCAGGTGCTGCTCCGGGTCGCCGACCGGATGGAGGCCAACCTGGAACAGCTGGCCGTCGCGGAGAGCTGGGACAACGGCAAGCCGGTGCGCGAGACGCTGGCCGCCGACCTGCCGCTCGCGGTCGACCACCTGCGCTACTTCGCCGGCGCGCTGCGGGCCCAGGAGGGCAGCCTCTCCCAGCTGGACGAGGACACCGTGGCCTACCACTTCCACGAGCCGCTGGGCGTGGTCGGCCAGATCATCCCGTGGAACTTCCCGATCCTGATGGCGATCTGGAAGCTCGCCCCGGCGCTCGCGGCCGGCAACGCGGTGGTACTCAAGCCCGCCGAGCAGACCCCGGCCTCGGTGCTGCTGCTGGCCGAGCTGACCGCCGACCTGGTGCCGCCGGGTGTGCTCAACATCGTCACCGGCTTCGGCGAGGAAGCCGGCGCCCCGCTGGCCGCCAGCAAGCGGGTCCGCAAGCTCGCCTTCACCGGCGAGACCGGCACCGGCCGTCTGATCGCCCGCGCCGCCGCCGACAACCTGATCCCCGCCACCCTGGAGCTCGGCGGCAAGAGCCCCAACCTGTTCTTCGCGGACGTCGCCGCCGCCGACGACGCCTTCTACGACAAGTCCGTCGAGGGCTTCGCGATGTTCGCCCTCAACCAGGGCGAGGTGTGCACCTGCCCCAGCCGCGCGCTGATCGAGACCCCGGTCTACGAGCGGCTGCTCGGCGACGGCCTGGCACGGGTGCGCGCGATGCGCCAGGGCAACCCGCTGGACACCGAGACCCAGGTCGGCGCCCAGGCCAGCGTCGAACAGCTGAAGAAGATCCTCTCCTACTTCGAGATCGGCCTGGAGGAGGGCGCCAAGGTCCTCGTCGGCGGTGAGCGGGCCGACCTCGGCGGCTCGCTGGCGGGCGGGTACTACGTGACGCCGACGGTCTTCGAGGGCGTCAACAGCATGCGGGTCTTCCAGGAGGAGATCTTCGGGCCGGTGGTCTCGGTCACCCGCTTCGACGGCTTCGACGAGGCGGTCGCGCTCGCCAACGACACCGAGTACGGGCTCGGCGCGGGCGTGTGGACCCGCAACATCAACACCGCCCACCGGGCCGGGCGCGCCATCCAGGCGGGCCGCGTCTGGACGAACTGCTACCACGCCTACCCGGCTCACGCGGCGTTCGGCGGCTACAAGAACTCCGGCATCGGGCGGGAGAACCACAAGGCGCTGCTGGAGCACTACCAGCAGACCAAGAACCTGCTGGTCAGCTACTCCCCCGACGCGGTCGGCTTCTTCTAGGCCGGCACCGGCACCGGCACCGGTACTCCGTCGGCACGTCCCGGGAACGGGAGCGGGAGGCCCACCTGGACCTCCCGCTCCCTCGCCACTCCCCGTGGCGGGCGCCGGGGCGACTCACCCGTTCCGGGGGATCGAAGCACATCGAGGCGGCCGATTCACCGACGCGCCGCCGACATGCCCGGACAGCCCGCGCGAACGCCGTAAACAGGACTCCCCGCCCCTCACCCGAACCGGGAGTCCCGCGTGACCATCGCCCCCGCGAAACTCAGCGACCCGTCCGTCCGCGCCTTCGTCACCGCGGTCAACGCGGGCGACCGCGAGGCCTTCTTCGCCTTGCTCACGCCGGACGCGACGATGTCCGACGACGGGTCCGAGCGCGAGCTGGCGGACTGGGTCGACCGGGAGATCTTCGGCCCGAACGGCCGGATGGCCGTCCAGACCGAGTCGAACGGCGGCCAGGCGCTGGTCGCCGAGTTCACCAACGACACCTGGGGCACGATGCGCACCGCCTGGCGCTTCACCCTCGACGGCGGGAGGATCAGCCGCTTCGAGACCGGCCAGGCCTGAGGCCGGCGCGTGCCCGGGGCACGCCCTACCGGTCCAGCCCCAGGCACCCGCGCACCGCGCGGATCAGGTTCCGCGAGCGGACGTCCCCGGTGACGCCCGGCTGCATGCCGTTGGTGACGTAGCCGAAGCCCAGCCCCAGGTCGGGGTCGGCGAAGCCGAGCGAGCCGCCCCGCCCCGGGTGGCCGAAGCTCGCCGGGGAGGCCATCGGCGCGGTCGGGCCGTGCCGCCAGAAGCCCAGGCCGAAGGTGGAGTTGACGATCAGCACCCGGTCCGGGCCGCTCACCACCGGCCCGACCGCGCGCGCCAGTACCTCCGGTCCGAGCAGCGGCGGCAGCAGCGCGCCGGAGCCGTCCGCGCGGTCGGCCGCGCCGATCAGACCCGCGTAGAACCGGGCGAGCGACCGGGCGGTGCCGATGCCCCCGGCCCCGGGGATCTCGGCGGCCTGCACCGCCGGGTCGTTGAGGTCCACCCCGGGGCGCACCGAGGCGAAGGAGCGGGCGGTCAGTGAGGCCGGGTCCTGGTAGGCGTCCCGGACGGACTGCTTGGGCCGCAGCCGCAGCCCGCTCGGACCGGTCCGGGCCGCCTCCGGCGCCGGCAGGTCGACCAGCTTGCCGACCCGGGGCGCGGCGCCGGCCGGCAGTCCGATCCACAGGTCCAGCCCGAGCGGCCGGGCGACCTCCTCGGCGAAGTACTGGCCTATCGTCCGGCCGCTCACCCGCCGCACCACCTCGCCGACCAACCAGCCGAAGGTGTACGGGTGGTAGCCGTGCGCGGTGCCGGGTTCCCAGGCGGGCGCCTGCGCGGCGACGGCGGCGGCCGCGCGCTCCCAGGTGAGCACGTCCTCCAGCCGCAGCGGCACGTCTAGCGCGGGCACCCCGGCCTGGTGCGAGAGCAGCCAGCTCACCGGCACCCGGCCCTTGCCGGCCGCCGCGAACTCCGGCCAGTAGGAGGACGCCGGAGCGTCCAGGTCGAGCAGGCCGCGCTCGGCCAGCAGCAGCGCGGTGGTCGCGGTCAGGCCCTTGGTGACCGAGCGCAGCACCTGCGCGGTGTCCGCCGTCCAGGGCACCGCGGGCGCCGGCCGGCCGCCGACCTCCGGCCGGGCGTCGCCGCCCCACAGGTCGACCACCTTGCGGCCGCGCACGTACAGCGCGAAGGCCGCGCCGAGCTCCCCGAAGTCGGCGAAGTTGCGGGCGAAGGCCGCCCGGACGGGCTCGAACCCCTCCGCCGTCTCTCCCCAGATCTCCACCACCGCGCGCCGTCCTCCACCAGTTCCGCTGCTTCTTGCACCACTCGCGTCCGGTCTCGATCATCTTCGACCGAATCCGTTCGAACCGAGCCCCGAAACCCTAACCTGTCCCCCATGACCAATCCTGCCGAGGAACTGCTGGACATCGTCGACGAGCACGACCGCGTGATCGGCACCGCCCTGCGCGGCGAGGTCTACCGGCGCGGACTCACCCACCGCTGCGTCTTCATCCTGGTCCGCGACCCGGTCGGCCGGATCTTCGTCCACCGCCGCACCGACACCAAGCTGTTCGCCCCCGGCGCGTACGACATGTTCGTCGGCGGCGTGGTCGGCTCCGGCGAGTCCTACGCCGAGGCCGCCGTCCGCGAGGCCGAGGAGGAACTCGGCGTCCACGGCATCGTCCCGCGCCCCCTGTTCAAGTTCCTCTTCGAACAGGACCGGCTCTCCTGGTGGTGCGACATGTACGAGGCCGAGTGGGACGGCCCGGTCTCCCCCCAGGAGTCGGAGGTCGCCTGGCACGCCTGGCTCACCCCGGCCGAACTCGCCGACCGCCTCGGCCGGGACACCTTCGTCGCCGACGGCGTCGAGGCCTACCGCCGCTACCTGGCCCTCCGGTCCGCGTAGCACCGCCGCGACCTCGGAGTTCGGGGCGGCGTGCGGCCGCACGGCCACGGGCCCCTGGCTCCACCGCGGAGCCGCCGACGAACTAGGGTGGCGCGCATGGCCTCCCGTACGCCGTCGCCGACGGCCGACCGCGCACCACGGACCTCCGCATCAGCCCGGGCGGCGGGCGAGCGGCCGCGTCGGCGGCTGAGCGTGGACGAGCGGCGCGAGCAGCTGATCGCCGTGGCGCTGGAGCTGTTCAGCCGACGGCCGCCGGAGGAGGTGTCGATCGACGACATCGCCGCCGCCGCGGGCGCCTCCCGACCGCTGGTGTACCACTACTTCCCCGGCAAGCAGGCGCTGTACGAGGAGTCGATGCGACGGGCCGGACAGGAGCTGTCCACCCGGTTCGAGGAGCCCATGGAGGGGCCGCTGTCGGAGCGGCTGCACCGGGTCATGGGCCGCTACCTGGACTTCGTGCAGAGCCACGGGCCGGGCTTCGCCGCGCTGCTGCGCGGCGGCTCGGTCGCGGCCAGCGCGGGCACCTCGGCGGTGATCGACGAGGTGCGCCGCTCCGCGCAGGACCAGATCCTGGCCCACCTGGCGATCCCCGCGCCCAGCGTCGGACTGCGCCTGGCCGTCCGGGCCTGGATCGCCAACGCCGAGATCACCTCCTTGGAGTGGCTGGCCGAGCGCTCGGTGCCGCTGGAGGAGCTCCAGCTGCACCTGGTGCAGGAGTTCGTCGCGTCGCTCACCCTCACCGCGGCCCGCGAGCCGGCGCTCGCCGCCGAACTGGGCTCCTTCTTCGCCGACGAGCGCCCCGACGGCCCGACCGGACGCCTGGTGCGGGACCTCGCGGGACTGTTCGCCGTGCCGGGGATCGCCGAGGCCGTCACCGCGCTCGCCACCGGCACCCCTGACGACGGGTCCGCGCAGGCCACCGGGACCGCCGCCGACACCTCCACCGGCACCGCTACCGGCACCGCCGCCGAGTGATCGGCCGAGTGATCATCGGGTCATCCTGCGGTTCGGTCAGGACGGTGGGCTCTGATAGGAATGAGCGGGGATCTGACGGCGCGCCGCCGCGGCGGGCCCGGTCCCACCAGAACCACCGACCGCAGACGGAACAGAGCGGGGGGCTCACCAGTTGACCCAGGATGTCCAGTTCGGCGTGGAGGCCAATCCCTTCGCGGCAGCGGAGCAGGTCTGCGCGACCCTCGGCACCCTCACCGACGCCCTCTTCGACGAGCACACCTCGCGGCACCCGGCAGCCTCGCTGAGCGCCCTGCGACCGGCCGAACACCCCGCCGCCGAGGCGCTGTTCGGCCTGCCGCTGGCCCCCAACGGCCCGGTGCACGCCGCCCTCGACCGGCTCGGCACGGTGACCACCGCGGGCACCGCCCGCCCGGGCACCGGCGCGCGACTCACCGAGCGCGCGGTCTCCGCGCTCCAGACCCGGTACGGCGGCGACGCGGTGCGCGGTGCCGTCGCCGACCGGGGCACCATCTCGGCCGCGCTGTTCCAGCTCCCCGTCACCGGCGAGTTCGCCGACGCCAAGCTGCGGCCGCCGTTCGCCCCCGCGCTGGCCGCGCTGGCGGCCGGGCAGCAGACCCGGCAACCGGTCGAACTGCCCACCGGCGCGGGCGCCGAGGTCCGGCTGGTCGTGCCGCCGGGCTTCCACGCGCTGACCTCCCCGGGCGGTCCGCCCGGCGTCTCCGCCCGTACGGTGCCCGCGCTGCCCGAGACCGCCGACCGGACCGGCGGCACCGCCCCGGCCACTGTCGCGGCCGCCGAGGAGCTGGCCCGGCACCTGGCCGAGGTCGCCGACGAACTGTTCAGCGCCACCGGGCCGGAGCCGCGGCGCGACTTCGCGGTGATCTCCGCCACCCTGGCCGACCTGATCCGCGACGCGGGCGTCGTGTACGCCGGCGTCTGCGCCCTGGAGCTGGACAACCGCGCCTCGGACGCCGCCCTGGTCGTCTCGCTCGCCCGGCACCCGCTGCCGATCACCGCACTCGCCACCGAACTGGCCACCGTCCGGCGGCACGCCGAGGTCTGGACCGTGCTGCTGCCGGCCGGGCCGGCCGCCGTCCTGGTCGAGGGACGGACCGTCCCGGTGCCCGGACCGCTGGCCGCCGACGGACAGCGGCGCTGGGTGGTCACCTCGGCCGTCCAGGCCTTCGTCCCGCTGCCGGACGGCGGGACGGTGCTGTGCGCCCAGCTGTCCACGGCGCGGCCGGAGGACTGGGAGCTGTACACGGAGGCCTTCGCGGAGCTGTTGAAGAGCATCCAGTTCGGCTGGGACGGCGTCCCGGCGCCGAGTGCCACGGCCGGCGTTCCGGCTCCCCCCGTGATCGACGTGCCGACCCAGGCACCGGCGTCGGCACCGGCACCGGCCCAGGCCGCGGCGCCTGCCGTCGCCGAGGAGGAACCGGAGGAGAGGCCGGTGCACCTGCGCGGCACTCCGGTCCGGGTCCCGCCCGCGGACTTCAACCCCTTCGCTCCGGTCGCGGAGGGTCCCGCCGACACGGGGGACGAGGCGGCCGCCGATACCGGGGACGGCCCGAAGGGCACCCCGGTGATGGTCCCGCCCGCGGACTTCAACCCCTTCTCCATGGAGGGCATCCCGGACGTGTCGGCGGGCGCGCCCGCGACGCAGCCCGCCGGGGCCGCTCCCGTCGCCGATCCGTTCGGCACCACGGTCGCGGCCGAGCAGAAGGCCGACCCGTTCGGCACCGCCCTCCCCGCTCAGGGCCCGGCCGTTCCGCCACCGCCCTCGGCCCCGCCCACCATTCCGGCCCAGGCGGCGCCCACGGCTTCCGAGGCGGCCGACCAGGGCTCGGAGCAGCAGGGGGGCGCGGATGAGCCCGCGCCGCGCAAGGGCACTCCGGTGATGGTCCCGCCGCCGGACTTCAACCCCTTCTCCATGGAGAACATCCCGGCCCTGCCCACGGACGAACCGGAGCCGACGGACGAGGCGGAGGCCGAGCCGACGAGCCGCCCGTTCGGCTGAGCCGGAGGGGGGTGCGGCTGTGCGCCGCCGTGGCAGGCGGGCAGGCGGGCAGGCGGGCAGGCGGGCAGCGGGGAACGAATGACAGCTGACAGATTTCAGATTTCAGCGAACGAAATCTGAAATCTGTTACCTGTCAGCTGCTATCTGTCAGCTGTCTGCTGTCTGCTGTCTGCTGTTCCCCGCAGGCTGCCGCCCCCGCACCGCTCCCTCAGCCCGCCCGCCGGGCCAGGTGCACCACGTCCGGCACCCCCCGGGCCACCGGGATCTCGTGCGTCACCACGTCCGAGAAGCCCACCGCCCGCAGCGCCTCCTCGAAGTCCGGCGAGGGCTGGGCGCTCCACACGGCCAGCACCCCGCCCGGCCGCAACCGGTGCCACAGCACCGCGAGCCCGTCCGCGCCGTACAGCCCGTCGTTGGACTCGGTGACGGTCCAGTCCGGCCCGTTGTCGATGTCCAGGCAGAGCGCGTCGTAGCGCTCGCCGTCCGCCGCCGCGAGGTACTCCAGCAGGTCGGTGTGGAGCACCTCGACCCGTGCGTCGTCCAGCGCACCGCCCGAGAAGGCGCCGAGCGGACCGCTCCGGTGCCATGCGATGATCGCGCTCTCCCGTTCGACGACGGCGATCCGCCCCCAGCGCGGTTCGGCCACCGCGTACGCCAGGGAGAAGCCGACCCCGAGTCCGCCGATCAGCACCGACGGCCGCGCGGCCGGGCTTCCCGTGCGGTCGAGCTCGTCCAGCGCCGCCTGGATCAGCAGCCGCTCCGAGCGGCCGTCGGCCGTGTCCATCAGGAAACAACCGTTGGCGATGATCTCGAAGTCCCGACCGCGCTGCCGGAGCACCACCTCGCCGTACGGGCCC
Organism: Kitasatospora sp. NPDC036755; assembly: GCF_040636595.1. Taxonomy (NCBI): domain Bacteria; kingdom Bacillati; phylum Actinomycetota; class Actinomycetes; order Kitasatosporales; family Streptomycetaceae; genus Kitasatospora; species Kitasatospora sp. NPDC036755. The sequence goes on along the minus strand of NZ_JBEZUT010000137.1, from coordinate 9,281 downwards.
TCCCGCCGGTCGAGCGTGACGACGGCCTCCCGGCCGTCCCGTTCGGGCAGTGCGGTGGTCATCCGTGCTCCTCGGCGGACTCGGGCGAACTCGACTGCCGCGCCGCCCCGGCAGGGGCGGAGCGGACACCGCCCGACAATAGCGGAGTCCGCACCCCGGCCCGTCAGGTCGTGACCAGCACCCCCGCGTACGAGACGCCCGCGACGACCACCCAGGAGCCGAGCCCGAGCAGGGCGATCCGCCCACCGGTGCGGGCCATGGTCGGCAGGTGCACCGCACTGCCGAGACCGAACAACGCGGCGGCCAGCAAAAGTTCCTGGGCGTCCGCGGCCAGGCCGAGGGTCCTCTCGGGCACCACCCCGGTGGTCCGCAGGACGATCATCGCCAGGAACCCGGCCACGAACAGCGGCACGATCGGCGGACGGCTGCCGGCCTTCGCCGACTTCGCGCCCGCCTTCTCACCCGCTCCGCCCGTCGCCGAGGCGTCCGCCGCAGTCCCGACCGAGGATCCCGTCGAAGGCCCCGCCGGGGCCCCCACCGGCACCTCCGCCGGAACCCGCGTCGAAGCCCCCGTCCGCCGCGCCCGCAGGTTCCGCCGCGCCACCACGGCCACGCCCGCGACCAGCGGCGCCAGCAGCACCACGCGCATCAGCTTGACCAGCACCGCCTCCCGCAGCGCCCCGGCCCCGCCGGTCTGCGCGGTGGCGACCACCTGCCCGACGTCGTGCACGCTCGCCCCGACCCAGCGCCCGAATTCCGACTCACCGAGCCCGAGCGGGTGCTGCAGCAGCGGAAGCACGGCGATCGCCAGCGTCCCGCACAGCGTGACGAGCGCGACCGAGGCCGCGACGTCCTCCTCCTCGCTGCCCGCCGCCTGGCTGACCGCGCCGATCGCCGAGGCCCCGCAGATCGAGTACCCGGTGGCGACCAACAGCGGCTGATCCCCGGGCAGGCCGAGCCGCCGGCCCAGCCAGAGCGTCCCCGCGAAGGTGGCCGCGACCACCGCGAGCACCATGGCGACGGTGGCCCAGCCGAGGCCGAGCACGTCGTCCAGGCTGAGCTTGAGCCCGAGCAGGACGATGCCGAGCCGCATCAGCCGTTTCCCGGCGGTGGACAGCCCGGGCCGGGCGATCCCGCGGACCACCGGGCGCAGCCCGGGCAGGTGGGCCGCCACCATGCCGAGCACGACGGCGGCGGTGAGCTCGGGCACGGCCGGCACCAGGGCGTGGATGCCCAGCGCGGCGGCCACCCCGAGGACCGCGAGCAGCAGCCCGGGGGCGTCGCCGCGCATCGGGGGCAGTGAGCGGGTGCGGACGGCGCGTTGCCGGAGGGTCAGTGCCACGCCGCCCTCACTGCTGCTGGTCGGCGGGCAGCCGGTAGATCCGCCGGATGCTGGTGCCGAGCCGCGAGACGTCCGCGCCGTAGACGTGGATGGAGATCGCCGTGCTGCTGCAGGAGTTGCGCACCAGGTGGATGTCGCCGGGCGGGGCGAAGGCCGCCACGGTGCCGGCCGGGCCGGCCACGTGCTCGGTCTCGACCAGTCGGGCGGTGGGGCCCTCGGAGACCAGCCGGTAGCGGGTCTCGCTCTCCTGTCCCTGGTGGACGCCGGCCACGCACCAGGAGACGTGGTCGTGGATCGGGGTCTGCTGGCCGGGCAGCCAGACCAGGGCGACGACGGAGAAGCTGCCGTCCTCCTCGGCGTGCAGGACGTGCTGGCGGTAGCGCTGCGGGTCGCCCTCGCGCTGGGCGGGGGTGAGCAGCGCGTCGGGCCCGTCCGGGTCGGCGTGCAGGTGCGGGGCGAGGCGTTCGCCGACCAGGTAGGCGGTGAGCTCCGGCGGGAGCCCGCGGTCCACGACGGCGCGGATCTCACTGACCAGCGCGGTCATCCGCTCGGTGAGTCGGTCGCTGCCGACCGTGGCTGAGGGTGTCATCCCAACAGGTTCGAACCTACCGACCTATCACGTCCAAGGAGGGTTCCTAAGCAATCTCCCCATCAACGCTTATGGATCTCGGCGGGCGGCCGTGCCCCGCCGGTCGTCGGGTCGGCCCGAGGGCCGGCATCGGTCGGCACCGGTAGGCCCCCAGGGGTCAGCACCCGACCCGGCTCGCCGCCGCCTGCCGCAGGTGGTCCAGCACCAGCCCGGTGGCCGGGATCCGCCGGTGCTCGCTGAGGACGTAGGCGCTCACCTGCCGCCGCAGGTGCGGTTCGACGGCTCGCCCGGTGACCTTGCGGTGGCACATGAAGGAGAGCACCAGTGCCGGCATCAGCGCGATCCCGACCCCGGCGGCGACCAGCGACTGCACCGCGAGGTTGTCGTCGGTGGAGAACACGATGTCCGGCGCGAAGCCCTCCTCGGCGCAGACGTGCAGCAGGTTGGCCCGGCAGCGCGGACAGCCCGCGATCCAGCGTTCGCCGTCGAGGTCGGCCAGCCGTACGGCGTGCCGGCGGCCGAGCGGGTGCCCGACCGGCAGCAGCACCGTGAGCAGGTCCTCCATCAGCGGGATCTCGTCCAGGCCGTCCGGCACCGCGGTGGCCCCGCCCGGGTAGCGGAAGGCCAGCGCGATGTCGCACTCCCCGCGCAGCAGCCGCTGGACGGAGTCCGGCGGCTCGGCCTCCAGGAGCTCGACCCGCACGCCGGGGTGCTCGGCCAGCAGTCGGGCCATCGCCTCGGGTATCAGGGTGGCGTTGGCGCTGGGGAAGGCGCAGACCCGCACCCGCCCGGCGCGCAGCCGGGCGAGCGCGGCGAGCTGCTGCTGGGCCGCGGACATGCTGCCGAGGATCAGCTCGGCGTGCCGGGAGAGCGCCTCGCCGGCCTCGGTGAGCCGCAGTCCGCGTCCCGCCCTGGTGAAGAGCGGAACGCCGACGGTGCGTTCGAGCGCCTTCATCTGCTGGGTGATGGCGGGCTGGGTGTAACCGAGTTCGCGGGCGGCGGCCGAGTAGGAGCCGGCCCGGACGACCTCGTGGAACGTCCTGATGTGCCGCGAATCGAACAACGCCTCCATGCTTCCTCCCCCTGCGCGGGCATCCTCGACAGCCCCGCAACGCCGCGCTCCGGCCGCGTCCGGGCCGCGCTCCGGTCGCATCCGGGCGCCCGAGAATCATAAGAGGAATTTGGAGGTGACGACCCCGACCCCACCCATACCTATGGTTCAGCCTCGAACCGTTCGTCTCACTGCTGCGCCGACGGCGGCAGCCCCATCGACACCCCCGCCTTCACCACGGGCGCCCCGCCGCGCACGCTCGGGCTGCGCCGGCTGCGCCGTTCCACGAAGCGGGCGAGCCAGGAGAGCAGCAGACACATCCCGATGTAGATCGGCGCGATCACCATCACCACCGGGATGAACGGCAGGTCGTAGTCCAGGTTGGTGGCGATCAGCTTGCCCGCGTGCAGGAACTCCTCGTAGGTGATCAGGAAGCCCAGCGAGGTGTCCTTGAGCGCGACCACCAGCTGGCTGATGATGGCCGGCAGCATCGCCCGGTTGGCCTGCGGCACCAGGACGTACGTCATCACCTGGGTCTTGCGCATGCCCAGCGCGTACGCCGCCTCCCGCTGCCCCTTGGGCACCGCGAGCACGCCGGCCCGGAACACCTCGGCCAGCACCGAGCCGTTGTAGAGCACCAGCCCGGCCACCAGCGCCCAGAGCGGCTGCACCTTGAGCGCGACGAAGATGAAGAAGATCATCACCAGCAGCGGCATGGCCCGGAAGAACTCCACCACCAGTGTGGAGAACCAGCGCACCGCCCGGTGGTCGGAGAGCCGCCCGGCCGCGAACAGGGCGCCGAAGGGCAGCGCGAACAGCACCGTCCAGCCGAAGGCCTGCAGGGTGTTGCCGAGCCCGCGCAGCAGCAGGTTCTGCACCCCGCGGTACTCGAAGGGCTGCCACTTCGCGTACGTGAACTGATGGGTGTGGAACAGCATGTAGACCACCCAGCCGATCAAGGCCGCGATCAGCAGCAGCGCGATCCCGCCGTACAGCCGGTGCCGGGAGAGCGCCTTCGGGCCGGGGATGTCGTACAGCGCCGAGGTTTCAACGGTCATCGGGACACCGCCACTCGTCGTTCCAGCAGGTTGAAGACCGCGCTGATGGCCAGGGTGATGATCAGGTAGCCGACGGCGATCCAGACGAAGGTCCAGATGATGCTGTAACCCAGCTCGTTGATGGTCCGGTAGGTGCCGAGCAGCTCGGTGACGCTGAACGAGCCGGCGATCGCCGTGTTCTTCGCCAACGCGATCATCACACTGCCGATCGGCGCCACCACCGATCGGTACGCCTGCGGCAGCACCACCAGACCCATCGTCTGCCCGAAGCTCATGCCGAGGCTCCGGGCCGCCTCGCCCTGCCCGGTCGGCACCGTGTTGATGCCCGCCCGCATCGACTCGCAGACGAAGGCCGAGGTGTAGCAGCCCAGCGCGAGCACCGCGAAGGTGTAGAAGGGCAAGGTGATGTCGAACCGGGGCAGGCCCAGCACCACGATGAAGAACAGCAGGGTCAGCGGCGTGTTGCGCAGCACCGTCACCCACAGCGTCCCGAACACCCTCAGCGGCTTCACCGGCGAGACCCGGAAGCCGGCGATCAGCACGCCCAGCACCAGCGACAGCACGGCGCTCACCGCGAACAGCGAGAGCGTGCCGAGGAACCCGTCCCAGTAGGTCGACCAGTTGTCGGTCAGCGTTTTCACGGCGCGGCCCTCTCAGTACCGGTCGATCTGCGGCGGGTTGGGCGCCGGCTCCCCGGAGAGGCCGAGGGTCGCCTCGAAGGCCCTCTTCCAGTCGCCGTTCTGCATGTGGTGCTCCAGCGCGTCGTTGATCGCGCCGCGCAGCACGGTGTCGTTCTTCGGCACCCCGATCCCGTAGGGCTCGGTCGAGAACAGCGGGCCGACCACCTTGAGCTCGTCCGGCACCTTGGCCGCGTAGCCGAGCAGGATCGCGTTGTCCGTGGTCACCGCGTCGACCTGGTTGGTGATCAGGTTGTCCACGCAGGCCGAGTAGGTGTCGTAGCCGATCAGCTTCGCCTTCGGGTACTGCGACTGGATGCGCTGGTACGGCGTCGAGCCGGCCGCCGAGCAGACCTTCTTGCCGTCCAGGTCCTCCGGGCCGTGGATGGTGGTGTTGTTCCTGCGCACCAAAAGTGACTGCCCGGCGATGAAGTACGGGCCGGCGAAGCCGACCAGCTTCTTCCGGTTGTCGTTGATGGTGTACGTCCCGACGTAGTAGTCCACCTGGCCGTTCTGCAGCGCGGTCTCCCGGTTGGCCGAGGCGATGGTCTTGAACTGGATCCGGTCCGCCGGGAAGCCCAGCGAGGCGCCGACCATCTTGGCGATCTCGATGTCGAAGCCGGAGTACTCACCGGTGGCCGGGTTCTTCTGGCCCAGGTACGGCTGGTCCTCCTTGGCACCGACCACCAGGTGGCCCCGGCTGCGGGCGGCGTCCAGGGTCGGCGAGCCGGTGATCCCGGAGGCGTCCTGCACCTGGTAGGCGGGCAGGGCGCTGGCCTGCGGGCCCTTGGGCGGCGGGGTGCCGGGCTTGCCGCAGCCCACCGCCAGCGAGGCGAGCAGCAGGACGGCGGCGAGCGCGCGCCGGCCCGCCCGCGCGACGGACCGCCCCACGGACCTCTCCGCCGCCCTCCCCGCGGGTCTCGCCGCGGACTGCCCCGCGGGTCCGGCCACGGGCGTCGTCTCACGGTTCACGGCGCCGCCTCAGTGCTTAAGGATCTTGGACAGGAAGTCCCGGGCGCGCTCGCTCTCGGGAGCGCTGAAGAACTCCTCCGGGGCGCGGTCCTCGACGATCCGGCCGTCGGCCATGAACACCACCCGGTTCGCGGAGGCCCGGGCGAACCCCATCTCGTGGGTGACCACGACCATCGTCATGCCCTCGCTCGCGAGCTGGCGCATGACGTCCAGCACCTCGTTGATCATCTCGGGGTCGAGCGCCGAGGTGGGCTCGTCGAACAGCAGCGCCTTGGGGTCCATCGCCAGTGCCCGGGCGATCGCGACCCGCTGCTGCTGCCCGCCGGAGAGCTGGGCCGGGTACTTGGCGGCCTGCCCGGCGAGTCCGACCCGCTCCAGCAGGGCGTGGGACTTGGCGTCCGCCTCCGCCTTGGGCCGGCCGCGGACCTTGATCTGTGCGAGCGAGACGTTCTGCAGCACGGTCTTGTGCGCGAACAGGTTGAAGGACTGGAACACCATGCCGACCTCGGCGCGCAGCTTGGCCAGGCCCTTGCCCTCCGCGGGCAGCGGCTCGCCGTCGATCAGGATGGTGCCGTGCTCGATCGGTTCCAGCCGGTTGATCGCCCGGCAGAGGGTGGACTTGCCGGAGCCGGACGGGCCGATGACCACGACGACCTCGCCGCGCCCCACCGTCAGCTCGATGTCCTGGAGGACGTGCAGGTCCCCGAAGTGCTTGTTGACCCCGCGCATCTCGATCAGCGGGGTGAAGGCCGAGGCGCCGGCCGGAGCCGGCCCGGAGGCTGCGGTCACCGGTTGCGCCGTCCCTTCAGCAGCCAGCCCAGCACGGCGCCCGCGATCAGCGTGGCCAGCAGCGCGATCCAGAGCGGCGCGGTGACGGTGAAGACCCAGAACTGGATCCTCACCTTGTCGAGGTTGGCGAACAGGAACCACACGGCGAGGACGACGATGACGCCGATCCCGATGTAACGCGTGGGAATCCCGCCGATCTCACTGCGCTGGGATCGGGACGAACCGTCTGAAATCTTGGTCACCGGAGCAGTCTGCGGGCCGAACGGCCGATTTGCCCGGTTACGCGCCCCTCCGGGCCAGGGAGTAACCCGTACGGGGCAATCCCACCCCGTACGGGTTTGAACCTCTCCGGCCCGGACGGTCCGCTACCGCTCGTCCCTCCAGGACCGCCAGAGCGCCGCGTACGGCCCGCCCGCCGCGACCAGGTCCGGGTGGCTGCCGTACTCGCTGATCCGCCCGCCCTCGACCACCGCGATCACGTCCGCGTCGTGCGCGGTGTGCAGCCGGTGGGCGATGGCGATGACCGTTCGCCCCTCCAGCACCCGGGAGAGCGAGCGCTCCAGGTGCCGGGCCGCCCTCGGGTCCAGCAGGGAGGTGGCCTCGTCCAGCACCAGGGTGTGCGGATCGGCGAGCACCAGCCGGGCCAGCGCCAGCTGCTGGGCCTGCGACGGCGTCAGCGAGGTGCCGCCGGAGCCGACCTCGGTGTCCAGGCCCTCCGGCAGGGCGTCCACCCAGTCCCCGGCGTCCACCGCGTCCAGCGCGGCCCGCAGCTCGGTGTCGTCCGCCTCGGGGGCGGCCAGCCGCAGGTTGTCCCGCAGGGTGCCGACGAACACGTGGTGCTCCTGGTTCACCAGGGCGACCTGCGAGCGCACCCGCTCGGCCGGCATCCGCGCCAGCGCCGCACCGCCGAGGGTCACGCTGCCGCGGCCGGGGGCGTAGATCCCGGCCAGCAGCCGGCCGAGCGTGGACTTGCCCGCGCCCGACGGGCCGACCAGCGCGACCCGGCTGCCCGGGGCGACGTCCAGGCTGATGCCGTGCAGAACGTCGACGCCCTCGCGGTAACCGAACCGGACGTCCTTCGCCTCGACGCGTCGGCCGTCCGGCCGGGCGGACTCGTCCCCCTCGTGTTCGGGCACCTCGCGCACGCCCACCAGCCGGGCCAGCGAGGCCTGGCCGATCTGGAGTTCGTCGTACCAGCGCAGGATCAGGTCCACCGGGCCGGTGAGCATCTGGGCGTAGAGCACCCCGGTGGTCAGCTGGCCCACCGTGATCCAGCCCCGGAGGGTGAACAGCCCGCCGAGCACCAGGGTGGCGAGCACCGCCGCGGTGTAGACCGCGTCGATGGTCGGGAACCAGGCCGAGCGCAACCAGAGCGTGTACCGCTCCCAGGCCAGCCACTCGCGCAGCTTGCGGTCGGTCAGCCCGACGCGCTGGTCGCCCAGCCGCAGCGCCTCGACCGTCCGCCCTGCGTCGACCGTCTCGGCCAGCACGTTGCTGACCGCCGCGTACCCGGCCGACTCGCTGCGGTAGGACTGCGGCGCGCGCCGGAAGTACCAGCGGGAGCTGACCAGCAGCAGCGGCAGGCCGATCAGCGAGGTCAGCGCGAGCAGCGGCGAGGTGACCAGCAGCGCACCGAGCACCAGCAGCAACGAGACGACGGCGACGGCGAGTTCGGGCACGGCCTCGCGCACCGACTTGTCCAGCCGGTCGATGTCGGTGGTGCCCCGGGAGACGAGGTCCCCGGTGCCGGCCCGCTCCAGCACCCCCGTCGGCAGGGCCACCGAGCGGACCAGGAAGTCCTCGCGCAGGTCGGCCAGCACCCGCTCGCCGAGCACCGAGCCGCGCATCCGCGACCACCCGGTGAACGCCGCCTGCGCCACCAGTGCCAGCAGGTACCAGGCGACCGACACCGCGATGGTGGACCCGGCCGTCCCGGTGGCCAGCGACTCGACCAGGCGGCCGAGCACCCAGGGGCCGACCAGCCCGGCCACCGTGGCCGTCGAGTGCAGCGCCACCACCGCCGAGAATCCGGCGCGGTGCCGCCGCGCGAGCAGGAGCAGGTACCCGCGCACGGCCGCCGGGGAGCCGACCGGCAGGGTGGCGGCCGGCCCCTGTTCCTCTTGGACGGGGGGCTTCATGACGTACTCCTCGGGTGCGTGGCAGGGAAGTTGACGGTGGTCCTCATACGACCTCACCCACCGGACGGGCCGCTTCCTCGTCGCGGGTGACCACGGCGCGGTAGGCCGGCTCGGTCCGCATCAGCTCGCGGTGCCGCCCGGCCGCGACGACCCGGCCCTCCTGCAGCAGCACCACCCGGTCCGCCCGGTCGAGCAGCAGCGGGCTGGTCGCGAACACCACCGTGGTACGGCCCGCCCGGGTGTCCCGCAGCCCGGCGGCGATCCTCGACTCGGTGTGCGCGTCCACCGCGCTGGTGGGCTCGTCCAGCACCAGCACCGGCGGGTCCACCAGCAGGGCGCGGGCCAGGGCGAGCCGCTGGCGCTGCCCGCCGGAGAGCGAGCGCCCGCGCTCGGTGATCCGGGCGAGCATCGGGTCTCCCCCGCACTCCGGCGAGCCCTCCACCAGGGCCTCCAGCACGTCCTCCGACCGGGCCGCCGCCAGCGCCTCGGCCGCCGGGACCCGCCCCGAGGACGGGACGTCGAACAGCTCGGCCAGCGTGCCGGAGAGCAGCACCGGCTCCTTGTCGTGGACCAGCACCGCCGCCCTGGCCTCGGCCAGCGGCACCGCGTCCAGCTCCGTGCCGCCCAGCCGCGCCGAGGCCCGCGCCCGCTCGCCCTCGGCCGCC